>JAYRVB010000513.1:0-5654 GCA_041918775.1 Chitinophagales bacterium | reverse complement strand
TTAACTCGATATATCTTTTTCCCTGTTTGCGGGCGGTAGTGATCTTTTGTTTGTATTGTGCAGCAGATTTATCTTTAAATAAATGTGCCAGCGCCATGCTCAATGAGTCGATATCAGCGCTGAAGTGTTCGGGACTTGGCGCCACCGGATCCATATAGATATCGAAGTATGGAAATGAAGTAGCGAGCACTTCTCCTTTTTCAGAATAAATAGAACCGCGCGCGGGTTCGATCACTTCCTGTTTTGTGCGTACGCTATCCGCCATAGCGCGATAGGTATCGCCATGCACAAATGATACATTTACGATCTGTCCTACAATAGCACCACATAATAAAAGTATGCCTGCGTAGGTCACATACAACCGCCATAATATGTCCTTCTTAGTGTTTTCCATCTTTTGCTTCAATGGTATAAGGCGGGTGAGATAATTCCTGCATGTGCAGGGTGTCTACGAGGTCGGCGATATTGCTTTGTCTGCTGGCACGCGTAAGTGAATCGCGCGTAGCGTTATAGTAGTATTGTTTTTCGAGGAGGTGCGTATTGAGGTCGCGGATCTCTCTGTCCATGCGCACACTGCGATGGTTATTCCAGATATAGAATATTCCGATGATCACGAGAAACAGGAAGTACGGCATATTGGCCACAATATTCTCCCAACGGAAAAAGGCCACGTCATCAAATGACTTCAGCATTGATGCGAGGCTTTTTTTGTTTGGTTTAGTGGTTTGTTTTTCCGTTGCCATCCGGTATTTATATTTTTTCTGCGATACGCAATTTGGCGCTGCGCGAGCGCGGATTTTGTCTGAGTTCTTCTGCTTCCGGTGTGATCGGCTTTCTGGAGATCACGCGAAACGGAAATGATTTTCGTCCCATGATATCTTCAATGATCTCACCATCGGTGCGACCGGTCTTCATGATATTTTTTACCATGCGATCTTCCAGACTGTGATAACTGATCACCACCAGTCGACCTCCCGGTTGCAGCACTTCTGCTGATTGTTCGAGCATATCCTGCAACGCACGCATTTCATCATTCACCGCAATTCGGATCGCCTGAAATACTTGTGCGAGATAGGCAGGGAGTTCGCCTTTAGCTACAGATTCTGCGGCTTGTTTCAGCTGACCTGTGGTGCGTATACCACCGGATTCGCTGTAGAGCTGACGAAAACTGATGATCGCCTGCGCTAATTGTCGCGCATTGCGCACTTCGCCATAAGTTCCAAACAGATGTTGTAACTCCTCTGCAGAACTGCTGTTGATGATATCATAGGCATTGGTGCCGCTGTGTTTCGACATGCGCATGTCGAGGGGTGCATCAAATCGCGTTGAAAATCCACGAGATGCTTCATCGAACTGATGAGAACTTACGCCCAGATCGGCGAGAATGCCGTGTACTTTTTGCACCCCCTGCACCCGCAGAAACTTCTGCATGAAACGGAAGTTCTGCGGAATGAAGGTTGCGTTAGTAGCGCTAAACGCCTGGTGAAAATTTTTTTGTGCATCCGGATCCTGATCAAAACAAAAGAGTTTGCCTTGCGGACCAAGATGTTGTAAGATCTCCCTGCTGTGTCCACCGCCGCCAAAAGTGGTATCTACATAGATACCGTTGGGGTCGGTGATGAGTGCCTGTATGCTCGCATGTAAAAGAACAGGTATGTGATATGCAGAACTCATATATTGTACTTGCTGCGTACCTTTTCTGCCAATGTTTGTTTTTGATTCTCCGGACTTTCGATAAACCTTTCACGGAATTGTTGTTCCGACCAAACGATGATGCGGTTCATCTGACATACCAGCATAATGCCTTTGGTAATGCCCGCGTCCTGCAGGTGCATTTTGGGAAATAGAATTCTGTCGGCCGAATCAATCGGCAATACAGCCGTTCCGCTAAAAAACATGTTTTTGTAAGCCCTGTCCTCCGGGTCGTAATCCGGTATCCTCGCCACCTTCTCAGCCTCCACCTTGAAATCGGAATAAGGAAAGAGGTAAAAACATGGATCAATCCCCCGGGCGATCACCAGCTTTCCGGCATCCTCTCCGGTCAACTGCGCCAGCAAACCCGCAGGCACGCGAATGCGCTGCTTCGAGTCAAGGGTGCAGTCATATGTGCCGAATAATATTGCCATGCTTAGCTTGCTGAGGGTAATTTGAACGTAAACTTAGGCCAATTATTACACTTTTGTACACTTTTGTACACCTCGGCGCTTTGAAAATTTTTGCACACGCAATGCACATGGGTTTTACACAAATGTGAAAAGCCGTGAAAGCCTTACCAGAATTGGGTTACAGGCGAGTAATTGCAGGCATTTACACACCCTGTGGATAAGCCGGAAGGAGAAGCGTCTGTGATCGCCGGGCACGAGATTTGGACGGGATTTTACCGTTCACGCAGCACGAGCGCGCCTGAATCGGGCAGGCTGTGTACATCAAAACCGGCCTTTTTGCCTGCCGAGGCGTAATACCTGCGCCGCTTGTAGCTGCTGCTGTTATCGAGGAGGAGTAAGGCCTCCGGAAAGCGTTTCCGAAGGTCGGGCAGGTCGAGCCAGGGGTTGCCCCGGATCCACAATTTGGTGGTTTGCGGACTGCTTTTGGGCAGTTGGTGTACAGAAGTGGAATCCAACAGGAATATCTGCTCCTCCCCCACCAGGCACCAGGGATATCGAACCGCCCAACCCGAACCGTGCAGCGTGGCCGTATCCATAAGATCGACCACGGTCGCGGGAACTCCCCCATGCGACACCAGCGCAGGCACCAGCACATTGGTCAGATCGACCGAGCCGTGCAGTGACGGCACGTTACTGAATAAGGTTGACTCCCCATCGCGATGGTAGCTCATGAGTGGGTGTTCTTTTGTGGAATAAATGACCAACTGCCTGGCGCGAGCTTCTTTCAGCGGATACGCCACCTGGTAAACCCCGAAGCACACCAGCATCCATAAGGCAATGATCGCCAGACGTATGCGCAAGGTGGCTAGCGACCATCCGATAAAAAACAAGCAGGCATATAAGCAGCCCATCCCAACACCGGTAAGCAGGATATTGTTGCTTACGGCAAATGGCAGCCGATCCACCGCGAGTACCACCCCATTCATTATTTGCAAACTCAGATCGAAAACCCAGGCGATCAGCGGTGCCAGCAAACCGATACCACCAAAGGCAAAAAAGACAAGTCCCAGCACCAGTACCACAAACGACACAGGAATGGCTAACAAATTACTGAGCAGGAAGTAATTCGGAAACTGATGGAAATAATACAAGGTGAGTGGCAAGGTGGCCAATTGCGCCGCAATGGAAACACTGCACATGGCATAGATATTTCGCCACAACCATTTTTTTGGGCGCAACACTTTTTGAAAATACGGTTGAAAGAAAATGATACCGCCTACCGCGAGATAAGACAATTGAAATCCCACCTGAGTAATGCAAAAAGGATCGAAAATGATCAGCACCAACATAGAGGCAAACAAGGTATTGAAGGTGTTGGATTCGCGTTCCCATAGTTTCCCCAGCGATAAAAAACTAAACATCACCGCACTCCTGTTGACACTCGCCGACAAACCCGCCAAACATGCATACCACCAGATAATGAGTAGTAAGATCGCACACATGAGCATGCGACCATTTTGTGTATGATGCAACCAACGAACAGGTGTTAGCAGAAATGCCAGTACTGCATATAATATCCCCACATGCAAGCCACTTACTGCCAGGATGTGCATGGTACCGGTATTTGCATAAGCCTGTCGGATGTCGTCAGAAATATCTGTTCTGCTGCCGATCACCATGGCCTCGCCAACGGCACGAATATCTGCATCAGCGATATACTGCTCCAGCAGGTCATGAAAATAATTTCGCGCAGCAAAAATAAATTGCCATTGATACTGTGCATCGTTCACTTTTGAGGAAATAAGCGCATCTGCCGATACAAATGCAATATGATGAATACCCTGTTGACGCAAATACTTTCCGAAATCAAATGCACCCGGATTTTTTGGGGGATCGGGCACATCAAATACATTCGGGAGATAGAACACATCTCCATACACTGCATCAAAAGTATTGATGCTATCTCTGCGCACGTACACAAAGCTGCGCCCATTTACGGGAATCGTGGTATGTGCACTGATGCGTGCAATAACTTCCACATCAAGTCGTATGCTATTCAAACCTGTTTGCGGTACGCTTTGCACTCTGCACATAAACAGATCCTCCGCTGTTGCGCCATGCATAAAATAAGCCGGATCGTTGACGGGATTGTGTGCTGTCACTAAACCACAGCCTGCCATGCAGCTCATTAACTGTAAACATGCCCCATAGATCCACTGCAGCGAATAGGTATTGGATATTGACTTGCGTTTACTTGCATATACATAAACCAAACATGCGCTAAGGGCAACACACATACATAAGAGCAGAGACACCTGTATATACATGCCGAGTAATACACCGGCCAGTATAGGCAGGAGCAGTCGGAGCATGGGTATATGATGCCAGGTGATCGGCATAAGGGATAAACAATCACCTAAAAATACCCGGCAGCATGCAATAAAAAAACCTCCCGAGGGAGGTAAATTTTATTCTGCTGAATTGACAGGTATGTAAGCGCTTACAAAGTATGGTCAGGTAATTCCCTGCATCATGATTTCGCGATCGCGGCTACACCCGGCAGAGTTTTGCCTTCAAAAAATTCGAGCATGGCACCGCCGCCCGTAGATACATAGCTAACCTTATCGGCGAGGTGGAATTTATTTACAGCAGCTACGCTATCGCCGCCACCAACGAGTGAGTATGCACCATTAGCTGTTGCTTTTGCTACTGCGTGGGCAATATCCTGTGTGCCTATGCTGAAATTCTCCATTTCAAAAACACCCATAGGTCCATTCCACATGATGGTTTTTGATTGCATGATCACTTCAGTAAATTTTTGAATCGCACCGGCTCCAATATCTAATCCCATCCAGCCATCAGGAATTTGATCGCTCTTTGCAGAAGATATGTTTGCCTCATTGTTAAATGCATCAGCGATCAATGAATCTTCGGGTAATAAGATCTGCACGCCGGCAGCTTGCGCTTTTTCCAACAATTGTTTGGCTGTTTCCAGTCGATCGGCCTCACAAAGTGAGCTGCCTATTTGTCCGCCCATGGCTTTAAAGAATGTATAAGCCATGCCACCTCCGATAATTACATTATCGGCTTTCTCTAACAATTTCTCAAGGATGAGGATCTTATCAGAAACTTTTGCGCCACCGATAATAGCCGTAAAAGGTTTTTCGTGTTGATGCAGCACTTTATTCCCTGCAGCCACTTCAGCCGCCATCAATGCCCCGAACATTTTATGTGCAGCATCAAAATAATTCGCAATGATGGTGGTAGAAGCATGCGCACGATGCGCGGTTCCGAATGCATCATTCACGTAAACATCACCCAGTTTCGACAATTGTTCTGCAAATCCGGCATCGCCTTTTTCCTCTTCAGGGTGAAAGCGCAGGTTTTCTAATAACAAAACCTGTCCCGCCTGCAAGTTGTGTGCAGCAGCCAGCACAGCATCACCGATGCAATCCGTAACAAATTGCACCTCGCGACCCAGTAGCTGGCTTAAGTGCGCAACGATATGGCGCAGTGAATATTTATCCTCAGGACCACCTTTTGGTCGAC
>JAYRVB010000512.1:0-1645 GCA_041918775.1 Chitinophagales bacterium | reverse complement strand
GGAAAAGCAAACCGCCAGGTATGTAGCAAAAAAGATCTACAAAGAATTTGTGAATGAACAGGTAAATGCAACACACCTTGAGGCCCTGACCACCGTATTCTATGATAGTGGGTACGACATCAGCAAACTCCTGCACACCATTTTTACTGCCGACTGGTTTTATGCAGAAGAAAACATGGGTTCCATTATTGCATCGCCGGTTGACCTGATCACACGATTGCGCAGGAATATCAAAATGCAGTTCAAGGAAGATAAGGCGCAGATCAACTTACAAAAGGTGCTTGGACAAGTGTTGTTTTTCCCACCCAACGTAGCGGGCTGGCCCGGCGGGAAGAACTGGGTAGATTCTTCCACCCTCCTGCTTCGCATGCAGATCCCAACGCGCATAATCAAAGGCGGTGGTTTCGATATCAAACCTAAACCCGAATTTGAAGATGCACCGGAGGATGATATTGCCCTTCGCACCTCTAAAAAAGCGAATGTGCAAAGCGATTGGTCAGGTATGGTCAATTTCTTCAAAAAAATACCTAAAGAGGAACTCACCCGAAGCGTGGTAGATGCATTCATCCAATCACCTACAGAACATATTGATTTCGCATTGATCGAACAATATGTAGATAATAGCACCGATGAAAAACGCATACTCAGTACGATCGGTATCGTAATGTCATTACCTGAATTTCAATTGATCTGATATGGCTCCTTCAAGAAGAGATTTTTTAAAACATTCAGGACTCGCCACTGCCAGTCTGATGGTGCCTTCATTCTTAAAAGCATCCGTACCCTTTCTGCCGGGTGATACGCGTCCGAAAGTACTGGTAGTGATCCAGTTTACCGGAGGAAACGATGGATTGAACTGCATCGTACCGATGACTGACGATCTGTATCACAAGGCGCGTCCGAATATCGGTTACAAAAAGGAAGAACTCATACGACTGAGTGATGATATCGGCATGAATGCCAATTTGCAAGGACTGGCTGACCTGTTCTTTGACGGACAAGTGGTATTGATCAACAACGTAGGATATCCGAATCCAAATCGCTCGCATTTCCGCTCCATGGATATCTGGCAAACAGCCAGCGACGAAAGCACCTATTTACAAACGGGCTGGATCGGACGCGTGCTGGATCATCACTGCAACACAGGGAATTGTGTAATGCCACATTTCGCAGTTGAAATCGACGACAGCTTAAGCCTGGCGATGAAGGGCAGCAACATCAGCGGATTTGCCGTGCGCAATCCCGACCAACTCAAAAACGTGAACAGCAACCCCTTCCTCGATCACGTTGCGAAGCATTATACCGGAGGGGCACACGTGCACAATAATGTTGAATATCTGCACAAGCTGCTTACAGATACCACCAATAGTACCGATTACATTTTTGAGCAATCAAAAAAATATACCACCGCAACACCTTACCCTGCAAATGAATTTGGCAACCAGTTAAAAACCATCGCCAACCTCATCAATGCAGAAACAAATTCATCAGTGTATTATGTGTCGCTGAGTGGTTTTGATACCCATGCCTTGCAGCGCCAGCAACAGGAACGTCAACTGAAAACCTATGCCGACGGATTAAAGGCCTTTGTAACCGATCTGAAAAATACGGGCAGATTTAAAGACACGCTCATCATGACCTTCAG
>JAYRVB010000511.1:0-4444 GCA_041918775.1 Chitinophagales bacterium | reverse complement strand
TCTGCATTAAAGGCTTTAATAATGCGCAATCCCGAAAGTGATTCCTCAAACAGCGACATCAGATAGCCGAGTTGACTTTGTTCCTTTTGCGATTTTCGTTTGAGGGATTTTCCGATGCGACCGATCATGTATCCGGCCACCGGTAGCAGCAATAATACAAATACGGTCAACTCAAGACTGATCACAAACAACGCCACCAGAAAACAGATCATCGTGATGGGATCCCTGAAAGTAGATTCTATCGTGTTCATGATGCTGTTCTCCACCTCTTTTACATCGGTACTCATGCGCGCAATGATGTCGCCTTTGCGCTTTTCGCTGAAGTAGGAAATGGGGAGTTGCAAGATCTTGTCATATACGCCCTGACGCAGCTCCCGAACGATCCCTGTGCGCAGGGGGGCGAGGTAATACAGTGCCAGATAGCGACAAATGTTTTTCAACAAAAACATCACCACCACCGCCAGACATACCACTAATAACCCGTTAAATGCACCATGCTCGGAAACGTATTGGGCAAACTGATAATTGAGGTACGACATCAGTTCCCGCACATTCCAGCTAAATTCCGGTTTGGAGGCGGGTGGTTCAACCAGTTTGAAGATGATCTGTAAAAAGGGAATCACCATCAGGATGGAAAACAGGTTGAAGAACGCGTAAAACAGGTTGAATACAAAGTTTAGGACAGCATAGTTCTTAAACCGCCCCACATACTTCAGGATCCTCAGATAGCTGTTCATAAGTCCACAAATCTACAAAAAAGGCAGGTGGCGACCGCGAATTGCGAAACTGAAAGGCTATGCCCTCCGTTGTAAACAGGAAAGACCGTAACTTAGCAGACTATGGACAGCAGAAGACAGAAGAAGATAGGGCAGTTGATCCAGGACGAAATGGGCGTCTTCCTGCAAAAGGAAGGGGCAAATTATTATGGCAGCAGGTTCGTTACCGTTACAGATGCCCAGGTAAGCCCTGATCTGCAAATTTGCAGGATATTCGTGAGCGTTCTGGACAAAGACCAGGGCCAGATCGTGGTTGATGCCCTGAATAACCATATCAAAGATATTCGCAAGCGCTTCGGAGCCATTATGCGAAAAACTTTGCGCATCATTCCCGAGATCACTTTTTACCTCGACGACACACTCGAACAGGTGTTTCGTTTGGAAGAGATCTTCAAGGAAAATAAAAAAGCTGAAGAATAACCGCAACGCATCATGAAGTTTACGCTGCGCGTAGCCTGGCGATATATTTTCTCACGAAAATCGACCAATGCGATCAATATTATTTCCGGCATTTCCATGACCGGTATTGTGATCGGCAGCGCAGCACTCATTATTGTTTTATCTGCATTTAATGGATTTGAGAACCTGGTGCAACGCCTGTATTCCAGCTTCTACCCCGACATCACGATAACCCCGGCCAATGGGAAAGTATTTGTGCCGGATTCGAGCATGTTGTATCGGATCACTCAGGTGGAGGGCGTAGAAAATATGTCGCAGTCACTGGAAGAAAATGCATTGTTGGCCTATAACGAACAGGAGCATATCGCTTCCATTAAAGGTGTAGACACATTGTATAAAAGAGTAACGGCTGTAGACGATAGTGTATTCTATGGAAAATATATGCTGGAGTATACCTATCTGCATCAGCGTATCGAATGTGCCGTGATGGGTTCGGGTGTTGCTTCTACCTTGAATGTGAGTTTGGGATTGGACTATCCGCCGATACAGATATTTATGCCGAAACGCGGACTAAAAGGCCTGAGCGATCCGCGCAATGCCTTTACACTGCGCAGTGTTCAGCCCGTTGGTGTGTTTCGCATACAACAGGAATTTGACAGCAAGTATATGTTGGTTTCCCTGAGTTTTTTGCAGGAAATGCTTGAATATGGCAATGGGGAGATCAGCGCACTCGAAATTGACGTGCAGGGAAGAAGTGTGGATGATGTAATGGCTGATATTGAAGCAATTACCGGTGAGGAGATGGTAGTGAAGAATCGCTTCATGCAAAATGAATTTCTCTACAGGGTCATGCGCACCGAAAAATGGGCAGTGTATTTTATCCTCACCTTTATTTTTATCATCGCCGCATTTAATATGATCGGTGCCATAGCTATGCTGGTGATCGATAAAAAGAAAGACATTGGTATCCTGCGTTCACTGGGTGCAACAGAAAGCTCGATCAGAAATATTTTTTTCGTTCAGGGTATATTGCAAACACTGGTGAGTATCACCATCGGCTTTTCTTTGGCAACCTTATTGTGTGTTCTGCAAATGCAACTTGGATTAATTACGATACCCGGCGAAGGCACTTTTGTGGTTACCGCTTATCCGATCGCACTCGAATGGCGCGATTACGTAAGTGTATTTCTCACCGTGTTCGTTGTTGGTTCCATTGCTGCCTGGTTTCCGGCCTATATGGCATCACGACAGAAATGGCTGTTCAAAGCAGAATAAGTGAGTAAAGGGGTCAGCAATTTGTGTTTTACAGTGTCCGCTTATTGATGTCTTTTCATCTATACCACATTGAGACATTTCTTTCAAATAAACGCATGTATTCTCTTCGTGCCCTCTGTGTCTTCTCCGTGCCCTTTGTGTCCCTGAATTTATTGCACTGTACGATAGAAATACAAAGGAACGCTGAGCCTACGGCCGCTGATCCCGATAGCATCTGGACAGATAAACGCTGATGCATTCATGTATTTAATTAACGAATTAACGAATGAACAAATTAACGAATTCCAATCTGTGTATTCTGTGTCCTAGCATTTTAAAAGAAACAACAAATCACCGCAATCACATTAACCACAGTCAGGATAAACTAATTCCCAAATTCGTTTTCTTGCAGATTCTTGAGTTCCCGCTTCCTTTTCGCATTGGCCTTCATACGCAGATTGAGCATTTCTACCACTACGCTGAAGCCCATCGCTGTATAGATATATCCTTTCTCAACATGGCCACCGGAGCCTTCTATCAGCAAGGATACACCGATCATTACCAAAAATGCCAGGGCGAGCATCTTCACGGTAGGATGTTTTTGAACGAAATTGGAAATAGGATCAGCCGCAAATAGCATAATGGCAACAGCAATGACCACGGCCAAAATCATAATGATCACCTTGTCGGCATCTACCATACCTACTGCTGTGATCACAGAATCCAGAGAGAACACAATATCCAATATCAGGATCTGACCCACCACGCTCATAAAGGAAGGCATCTTACCCCCCGTTTCGGCTCCGTGCTCATCTCCCTCCACCTTGCCGTGAATTTCAACCGTTGCCTTGTATATCAGGAATAGACCACCGGAAAGCAATACCAGGTCTCTTCCTGAAATGCCCATGGAACCTACATGAAAAAGGTCGGCTTCCAGGCCAAGTATCCAGCTGATGGATAGTAGCAGGAGTATCCTGGTACCCATCGCAAGCCCCAAACCCCACCTTCTGGCGCGTTTTTGCTGATGTGCAGGCAGCTTGGTGCTTAAAATGGAGATGAAAATGATATTGTCAATACCCAATACGATCTCCAGAATAGTAAGCGTCAGTAGGGCTACCCAGGCGTCGGCTGTAGCAAAAATCGAAAAGTCCATAGTCAGGATTTAACCGCAAAACTGTGATGAAAATTCAGCAAATGCAAACACAAGTCATCCTCCATTACCTTGATAATATCTAATTTTAGACGCATCAGACCGCAAATTATGCGATAAAACCCCATAAAAGGCGATCGCAGTGCCCTAAGCAGGGCATTCGCAGGTGTGATGGATGGATATGACTGAAAAATATTTCTTTAGGAGTCCCTTTTTTAAGATCTACCTCGCCGTTTTTCTACTGGTAACCACCGTGTTGATCGGTGTGATCGGATACATGGCACTGGAAGGTTATACTGCCCTGGAAGCCCTGTATATGACCACGATTACCATGGCAACCGTTGGCTTTACTGAGGTGAAACCTCTTGGAGATGCAGGCCGATTGTTCACTATATTTCTCATTCTCGCGGGTTTGGTCAACTTCACTTACTTCATCACCCAGGTATCGAGGTATTTTTTGGATGGAGAATTTATCATGTACTATAAAACGCATCGTATGGAAAAAGATATTCGCAACCTCCGAAACCACGTGATCATTTGCGGCTTCGGCAGAAATGGTCGCGAAGCTGCACGTGTACTCCTAAAAAACAAGCTGGATATCGTTGTGATAGAACTTGATGAACATAAGCTCAACGATTTCGATCATGAACCCGGCTTTCATCATCTGAACGCCGATAGCACACGCGACGAAACATTAATGGATGCAAACATCGTGCATGCTTCTGCTATCATTACCACACTTCCCGATGATGCACAGAATGTATTTGTATGCCTTACAGCAAAAGAATTGAATAGCGGTCTCAAGATCATTGCAAGGGCTACACATCTAAGCTCGGTACGTAAATTGAAAAATGCCGGCGCTACC
>JAYRVB010000510.1:0-12357 GCA_041918775.1 Chitinophagales bacterium | reverse complement strand
TGCTCTTCCGATCTACAATCATGATTAAACCACTGTTGATCACCGCTGTATCATTCGGAACCCTGTTTCCGGGTGACGTTACAGAGCCTGTTGACTCCAGAGTATTGCCGGCTTCCGGCACCTGTGAAATTCCGCATATGGCATTTCAGTCAGGTGAGTCATTAACCTATAAAGTGTATTATAACTGGGGTACCCTCTGGCTGAGTGGCGGTGAGGTGTACTTCAAACTGACAGAAGAAACCTATAAAGGCATTCCGGTTTTGCACGCCTCAGGCGAAGCGATCAGTTATAAATCCTTCGACTGGTTTTTTAAAGTGCGCGATAAAGCAGATACCTGGATGAATAAAGAAACCCTGCAATCTTATAAATTCAGTCGCGATGTATACGAAGGTGGATATACTTTTTATCGCTCATATGATTGGGACAGGGTGAATAATGTGATCTATTCATATCAGGATAATCGCAAAGGCAAAAAAACCACAACAACGATTAAAGATGTTGATCCATGTGGTGTCGACCTTTTATCTACTTTTTATTGGATTCGTACCATTGATTACAGTGGTTTGAAGAAAGGGGATAAGGTACCGATCAAAATGGCCATTGATGATGAAGAGTACGATATGCATGTGCGCTATGATGGTAAAGAGGTGTACGAGACCAAATTGGGTAAATTCAATTGTGTGAAATTGAAACCATTACTGATGGAAGGCAATGTATTCAAAGAAGGTGAAGGTATGACCATTTGGGTAACGGATGATCAGAACCGTATTCCGGTGCGCATTGAGTCTGACCTGCGCGTTGGACGTATCACCTGTGACCTGAAATCTTACGGTGGAAACAAATATCCGTTTACTTCTAAGGTAAATTAAACGCTATTGTCATAGAGATGCTATAAGGTGTTTTCGCCACCGGGTTGTTTATACCACATCATCTACTATGTAGAATGGAGGCCACTTTTGCGCAAAAGTGGCCTCCACTTTTACAGCCAACACAAACGCGTTTGTTCCGGCTCCACGCTGAGGTAAACTTCTCCCCCCAAAATCATTGCCCGGTTATCATCAATATGTCCGAACGGTAATCCAAAAGCTACGGGAACATAAAGATGGGCTACATGTCGCTGGATAATTTCTTCTGCTGTTTCTCCAAATGGAACGGAGTTGTCTTTCATGTCGGTCATGCCACCAACGATCAGTCCTGCGATGTGGTCTAATTTACCTGCGAGTTTTAAACTCATGAGCATGCGATCGATGTGGTAAAGATATTCATCTACATCTTCCAGTACGAGAATTTTACCTGCTGTAGAAAATCCGAATCTTGTACCGAGGAGTGCATATAAGATGGACAGGTTTCCGCCGATGAGTTGTGCAGTGCAATTTCCCGATTTATTGAGTGGATGATGATCGGCCGTCATGCAATCAGGTGCATGGAATAATGCCTTGTGCATGGTGTCGATCGCTTGTGGTGTATTATGTGAAAAAGCGAAAGGCATGGTGCAATGCAAAGTGGGGAGTCCGAGTTTATCGTTGATATGTGTATGCAGCACTGTAACATCACTAAACCCACAGATATATTTTGGTTTATTGGTAAAGGCAGTAAAATCGAGATACTCCATGATGCGAATTGTGCCGTATCCGCCGCGCATAACACAAATGGCATGAATATCGGGTGCATCGAGCATGTGTTGCAGGTCGGCGGCGCGTTCGGCATCTGTGCCGGCAAATTGGTGGTAACGTGCATGCAGCGATTTACCGATCACTACCTGTAAACCCCAGGAGGTGAATAATTGTACTGCCTTATCGATAGTTTCCTGTTCAACCCATCTGGCAATGGCCACCAGTCCGATCGTATCACCCGGCGATAATCGGTTGCGCATAATTGTTAATTTTACGTCCAAAATTGCCTAAATCTTGCAAGAACCTAAAAGATATTTGATCACATCGGCCCTTCCGTATGCGAACGGACCATTGCATATCGGTCATATTGCCGGCGCGTATTTGCCTGCTGATATTTATGTGCGCCATTTGCGTAGAATGGGAAAAGATGTCGTGTTTATTTGCGGTTCTGATGAGCATGGGGCGGCCATCACCATACAGGCCAAGAAAGAGCAAACAACACCTCAGGCGATCATTGACAAGTATCATACGATCATCAGTAAGGCATTTAGTGATCTGGGGGTGAGTTTTGATATTTATCATCGTACCTCGTCGCCGATACATCATGCCACTTCGCAGGAGTTTTTTGTGAAATTATATGAGCAGGGGGTATTTGAGGAGCGGGAAAGTGAGCAGTATTATGATGAGACCTACCAGCAGTTTTTAGCCGACAGGTATATCATGGGCACTTGTCCGGTGTGCAGCAATCCGCAGGCCTATGGCGACCAGTGCGAAAAATGTGGCACCTCTTTATCGCCAACTGACCTCATTGCGCCTGTGAGCACCCTGAGCATGCAAACGCCGGTTAAGCGCAAAACAACGCATTGGTATTTGCCGCTGAATAAGTTTCAGTCCTGGTTGGAGCGCTGGATCGTAGCAGGTGAGGGTAGGACAGAGGAATGGAAAAAGAATGTTTTAGGGCAATGCAGCAGCTGGCTTAAGGAAGGCCTGCATCCGCGCGCGATCACACGCGATCTTGACTGGGGTGTTAAAGTGCCTATTGCCGGTGCGGAGGGCAAGGTGTTATATGTTTGGCTGGATGCACCTATCGGCTATATCAGTGCCACCAAACAGTGGGCTATGGATCATGGCAAGGACTGGAAGCCTTACTGGCAGGATGCAGAGAGTAAACTGGTGCATTTTATCGGGAAGGATAACATTGTGTTTCATTGCCTGATCTTCCCATGTATTTTGAAGAGTCACGGTGAGTATATCCTGCCGTCGAATGTACCCGCCAATGAGTTCATGAACCTGGAGGGGGACAAGATGTCGACCAGTCGCAACTGGAGTGTGCAGGTGCATACCTTTTTAGAGGAATTTCCGGGCAAGGAAGATGTGCTGCGGTATGTATTGTGTGCCAATATGCCCGAAACCAAGGACAGCGAGTTCACCTGGCGCGATTTTCAGGCCAGAAACAACAACGAGCTGGTGGCCATTTTCGGCAATTATGCGAACAGGGTGATGGTGCTCACGCAGAAGTATGCCGGGGGTAAGGTGCCGGAGGTATCGGCGGGTTTGATGGAGGAGGCTTTGATACAGGAATACCAGGCGCAGGTGCGTGGATCAGCACTGGACTATAGTCAGAACATTCAAGCCTATCGGTTTAGGGATGCCCTGAATGCTTTTATGGACATCGTGCGCCTGGGGAACAAATTGTTGACCGATTATGAGCCCTGGAAGCTGATCAAGACCGATGAGCAGAAAACCTTAGGGGTGTTGCGGGTTTGCCTGGAGAGCCTGGTGGATATTGCCATATTATGCGAGCCGTTTTTGCCTTTCAGTGCGGCTAAACTCAACACATATCTGCGGGTTACCGGTATTGGCCCGATCGATGTTTGCACCTTGAAACTCAACACAGGAGCGGGTTTGGGTGATCCATTCTACTTGTTTGAGAAGATAGAGGAGGCTGTGATCCAGCAAAAACTTGAAGCGCTGGATGCGATCAGGCAAGCGCGGGCAAGTGCGGCTGAGGAGGTGACAGCGCCCGAGCATCAGCCGAAAAAGCCCGAGATCAGTTACGATGATTTTGCCAAACTCGACCTGCGCAACGGGGTGATCCTGGCGGCGGAGGGGATAAAAGGTGCGGATAAGCTGCTGAAACTCAATGTAGACTTGGGTTTTGAGCAAAGGACCATCGTTTCCGGCATAGCTTTGCATTTTAAGCCTGAGGAGATCGTAGGCAGGCGCGTGGTGGTATTGACCAACCTGGCACCTAGGAAAATGCGGGGGGTAGAGAGCAATGGTATGATCCTGATGGCTGAGGATGCGGAAGGCAAATTATGCTTTGTTGCTGCAGATGGCCCGGCTGCTCCGGGAGATACGATCAGTTAAATTTTTTCCACTTTAGGGCTTCACGCAACGCAGTCGCTCAAAAGCCCGTCTTGCGAGGGTTGATCGCTCAATAATTAAACCTATATATCCCGGAAATTATATTCCTGTATGTATAAGGTAGCATTGGCCGAATACCCTTATCTTTGCACGAAATTTTGAAAAAAACTATGAAGAATTTTTCTTCTATTGTCCTATTGGTGCTTACAATCGGACTCTCCCTCACCCTGAACGCACAAACACCTGTTATACCGGGTGTATCATCAAGCACACTTGAATCTCTGGGTTTTGATACCGGTGAAATAGATGCCATTATGAGTACTACCGGTGCATCCACTTCCATAGAGGCTGCTGCAACGATCCAGGATGCCCAGCAAAACGCTGTTGAGCAGGCCAATGATCAGTTGAACAGTTTACCTCCTGCGGTTGTAGAAACTACTCCTCCTGCGGTAGTGCAGGAAATATTGGATGATGTAACTGCTACACCTCCGGCGCCTGTTGTATGGGGTCAGGATCTGTTCAGAAACGGATCTGTAGATCTTTTTGACAAAGTGACTAATGCCAAGGTGAATGATAACTACATCATTGGTGAAGGAGATCAGTTAACGGTTTCCATCTGGGGATATGCTTATTACAACTCCAATTTTACCGTAAATGACGAAGGCTATATCACCACTATTGAGGTTGGTCGCATTTATGTTAAGGGTTTGACCTACAGTGCTGCACGTCAGTTATTGCGTCAGCGGTTTGCTGCAGCATTCGACCTGGTGAACTCTAAATTTGATGTTGCACTTACCTATTCTAAAACCATTAAGGTGAACATTGTTGGTGAAGTGGTAAATCCGGGGTCATACAATATTTCTTCTTTGAACACTGCATTCAATGCGTTGGTTGCAGCGGGTGGTGTTACAGATATCGGATCTGTGCGTAACATTCAGGTGAAGCGCAATGGCAAAGTGATCAAAACTTTGGATGTATATCAGTTTTTGATGAATCCGGGTTCTACGGATGACACCTATCTGGAATCAAACGATTATATCATTGTGAACGGTATCGGCCGCGTGGTGGATGTTGGCGGAGAGATCAACCGTCCGATGAAGTACGAATTAGTAAAAGGGGAAAATCTGAATGAACTGATCACCTATGCAGGTGGATTGAAATCAACTGCCTATAAGCGTAACGTGACTATCTTCCGATATAAAGACAACGAGAACGTTGTATTGGATTTTAACCTTGACAGTTTAGAGCGCGAGCGCGTGAACTTCGGCTTGCTGGATGGTGATAAGATCACTTTTGCACGTATTCCGGAGGTAGTGGAAAATATTGTAACCATCCAGGGTTCATGTCGTTTCCCCGGCAATTATCAATTGACCGAGGGTATGCGTATTTACGACCTGATCCAGAAGGCGAAAGGGTTGAATTATGATGCATATACTGATCGTGCGTATTTGATCCGTAAGAATGAGAAACTGAATGATGTGTATGTACCTTTCGATCTTTCGGAAGTGTTGGAGAATCCAAATTCGCCATTCAACTTTGAATTGACCAAGTTTGATATCATCGATATCTTCAGCAAGCAGGAGTTTCGCGAAACATTTACTGTATCCATTCAGGGATCTGTTAAAGCTCCGGGATCATTCCCATATTATGAGCAAATGACCCTGAAGGATCTGTTGTATTATGCCGGTGGTTTGCGTGTGGAAGCCGCGAATAGCAGAATAGAAATTGCGCGTATTGTGAACTTCAATGAAGCAAGCAGCGATAATGAACCTACCCGTGTGGTTATTCAGTCGGTAACGATCAGCAAAACACTTGAGTTGGATGATGCAGCGAACACATTCCAGTTGCAACCTTATGATCAGGTATTTGTGCGCAATACGCCAGAGTTTGAATATCAGAAAAACGTAACGATCCTGGGTGAGGTGAAGTTTCCGGGAACCTATACACTTACTTCCCGTACAGAAACGCTTGCCGACTTAATTGAGCGTGCAGGTGGACTTTCACAATGGGCGTATGCGGAAGGTGCTACGATGAATCGTACGGATGTAACATCTACATTAGTATTCCTGCACAAGGCTTTGGAAAACCCTGAGTCAAAATACAACTATGTATTACGTGAAGGAGATGTGATCACTGTGCCTAAGCAGGGCGACCTGGTGGCATTGAAAGGGGAGATCCGCTATCCGTTCATTGGCGATCCGGGTACTGTAGTTGTGCCTTTTGAAAAAGGTCGTTCAGCGCGTCATTACATCAGAAAATACGGAAAGAACTTTGGTGAAGAAGCCAAGCGTAGTGAAACATATATTGTTGAACCGAACGGCTATGTGCGCAGAACACATAATTTCCTTTTCTTGCATTTTTATCCTCGTGTAAAAGTGAAAGGATGCCAGGTAGTTGTACCTGAGAAACCGGTTGAGAAAGAAGAACCGGATGCACCAACTGCACCATCAGAACCATTTGACTGGAATACATTCATGAGTACCCTGAGTGCAGGTATCCTGAGTTTTGCGACAATATATGTTTTAGTGGCACGCGTACCATCAGAATAATTTTATTAGAACCCGGTAGCACAAAAATTTATGCAATACGATCGTCCGTATAATGATGAAATAAATATTGGTGACCTGTTTACCAAGTTTGGGGAGTACCGAAGGTATTTGGTAAAGAAATGGTGGGTGGTATTGATCTTTGCCCTTGCATTGGCCGTAGGATTGCGGTTTTATGCAGTTTGGAAAAAAGAAAAATACGTTGCTCATGCTGATTTTGCGGTAAAAGGAACAGAAGGTTCATCTACCTCTTCATTGGCCTCTTTAGCCAGTTCATTCGGAATTGGTATCACCACGGGTACAGAATTTACCAATGAGTTGTTTCTCGGGATATTACAATCAAGAACACTCATCAAGGAAGCATTAGTGCAGAAATATACCATGTCGGTGAAAAAGGGCGAAGCACCACGCGAGGACTATCTGGCTAATTTCTACATTGAGATGTATCCGCGATGGGCAAAAAAGAAGAAAGTTAAAGATTTTCGACTGGAGCATGGGGCCCTGGATTCATTGACGCGCTATGAGGATAGTTGTCTGACTATTTTATATGACGAGATCCTGGATGCAGACCTGACTGTGGAATTTAGTGATGATCTGGGAATGAATCAAATGGAAATTTCCTCCCTGAGTTATGATTTTTCCTATGCGATTGCTGATTATCTGGCTTTAGCGGGATCTGAATATTATATCAATAATCAGGTAATAAATGAGCAACGCACGGTTGAACTGATGCAGGGTAAAGCGGACTCATTGCGTGCCTTATTGGAGCAAAAGGAAGAGATGCTTGCCCGGATTCAGGATGGAAGTGCCTACCAGGTGAAATTTACCGGTTATCTGAATCAGAACAGACTGATCCGTGAGATCGGCCTGATCACCACAGAGT
This sequence comes from Chitinophagales bacterium, assembly GCA_041918775.1. Taxonomy (GTDB): domain Bacteria; phylum Bacteroidota; class Bacteroidia; order Chitinophagales; family BACL12; genus UBA7236. Next base: position 4,948 of record JAYRVB010000510.1, on the reverse strand, counting down.
ATTCCACCACATTTGCGCAGTTGCAGCTGGCGCTTTTCGATCTTCAGAATAAGACACCATTGGTGGATATGATCGACCGTCCGAGATTTGCAACCATAAAAGAAAAGGAGCAAACAACACAGATGATGATCATCGGTTTTGTATTAGGTGCTATTTTATCATCTATCGGCCTGAGCTTTAGGAAGTACATCCGCGATAGTGTGGAAGAAGCACGTCAGAAGCAGCTTGTTATCGAAAAGTATAATAAGGAGCAGCAGAACCAATCATTGATCAATCCAGACAGCAATAAGATCTAAGCTGTATTATTAAACTGAAGCTACTCCGGGAGAATGGTATTCAACTCGTTACATTTTTTGATTTTTTTACCGGTAGCGATCTTTTGCTATTTCTCCATCAATTATAAGTGGCGTTGGTTGTTTCTGCTGTTTTCCAGCTATTATTTTTACATGAGCTGGAAACCGGAATATGCGTTTCTGATCGTTTTTTCCACCACTGTTGACTATCTTACTGCCAATGCGATGGCCAGGCAGGATACCCGAAAGGGCAGGCGGCCATTCATGTTGATCAGTGTGTTTTCGAATCTGGGATTACTGTTCAGCTTCAAGTATTTTAATTTTTTTAATGATTCGGCGCGTGCGGTCTTTGATTCGTTCGATATCTTTTATAATGTACCGGAGTTCAATTTGTTCTTACCGGTAGGTATTTCCTTTTATACCTTTCAGGCGCTCTCCTATACGATCGATGTGTATCGGGGCGATGTGAAAGCGGAAAAGCATTTTGGCTTTTTTGCTTTGTTCATTAGTTACTGGCCGCAATTGGTTGCCGGACCTATCGAACGCCCGGGTGATCTTCAGCCTCAGTTGAAAAGCAATTTTGATTTTGATTATGAGCGAACCAAAAAGGGTTTGATCAGGATCTTATATGGCTTCTTCAAGAAAACAGTGATCGCGGACCGATTGGGTTTATTTGTGCAGGCGGTGTATGGGCAGAACGATGGTATGGGGGGCTGGAATTATCCGCAATTTGAGCATGGCGGATTTCCGGTGATCATTGCTACCTGGTTCTTTGCGATACAGGTGTATTGCGATTTCAGTGGATATTGCGATATTGCCATTGGTAGTGCAAAGATCATGGGGCATAATCTGACGGATAACTTCCGTACGCCCTATTTTTCGAAATCCATACGTGAATTCTGGGAGCGATGGCATATCACACTTACGGTTTGGGTAAGGGATTATCTATACATTCCCCTGGGAGGAAGTCGGGTCTCCTTTGGACGTATGTTGTTCAACAACTGGTTCACACTTACCGTGATGGGATTTTGGCATGGTGCTAACTGGACCTATGTCATGTTCGGTTTCATACACGGGATGTTTATTGTGATCAGTCGAATACGCGACAGATACCTGCCCAAGCTCGCATTGACGAAGATATTGCCGAATATGGTCTGGCTTACGAATATCCTTTTGATCTTCTGGATATTCAATCTTACCTGTATTCCGGATATTTTCTTCCGAAGTAATACAGTGACCGATGCGTGGAATATCATAGGTAATATGTTTAAGACCAGCACCTTGCATGAATTCATTCATAACAGTGCGATGAAAGGTGCGGTGCCAAGTGTGGTAGAGTTTTGGGTGAGCATCGTGTTTATTGCGATATTGATCTTTATCGATTATAATTTATATATCCGCAAGAGTGCTACTATCGAAGATCAGGTGGCTAAACGCCATTGGGTGGTGAGATGGGGATATTATGTAGTATTTCTGGTAATTGTTGCCTGCTTTGCGGTAACAACCAGTTCAGTATTCATCTATTTTGCATTCTGATCATGGTAAAAAAACTATTCATACGCCTCGCCCTGTTGATCGGGATTGTTTATGGGATCTGTCAGTTGATCCTCATGAGCATGCCGTTTTCATGGGGAAATACCAGGTTGAATACCAAGTATGAATCGTATAAGCAGGATGCTTCAACGTATAACACTTTGTTGATCGGTGCCAGTACTACCTACAGGCATATCGATCCAAAGCGATTTGATTCTATCGTGAATGCGCAATATCCGGAACTCAACATACATTCCTACAATTTCGGAATACCTGCCAACCGGACACCGCAAACCATCTACATGTTGGATAATATCCTCGATGGATATGGCGATGCGATCAAGTATGTGGTGATCGATCTTTCAGAATTGACGAAAATGGGTGCTGATAACCTCCATAAGAAGGAGATGTTATACTGGTACAATTGGAACAATATCGGTGGTGTGATGCGGGCATCCAATGAGTCGGAGAAAGGGATGAATAAATATGGGGTGCCATTCTTACATGCCTTTTCATTTGGTGAGAAGTCGTTTCTGGTTGGGATGGGCACCACTGTTGTGCAACAGCATGCCGGTTTGAATGTGGAACCATTATCTGTAGGTCCTGATAAAAATGGTTTTTATAGTTTGGATCAGGAGATGCATGATGATCCGGACGGTGATCTGGCTATTCGCTACAATGACCTCCGCACACAGGATACTATTGATTATCGAACGAAGCGTTGTCAGTTCCTGTACGACAAGTACAAAGACCAGGGCAAGAACCTGAATAAAGAAATGGAGCAACAGTTGCTTGATGTGATCGAGCAATGTGAGTCACGCGGCATCAGTGTTGTGATCATGTTGAGTCAACGATTGGGCGACCGATATGAATATTTAATTCCATTATATAATCGCATTCCGGAGCAGAATAGAATTGGTTTTCAGGATCCATCGGCCTATCCGATGTTGAATGAGCGTGAAAACCTGTTTGACCTTGCCCACCTGAATGCCGAAGGCGCGCATATTTTTACCGGCATTTTTGCTGAAGAATGGTTAAAGCGTTTGCAGATGCAGCAGATCATTCAGCCTAAGCCTGTCGAAACTATTCAATCCGCTACAGAAACGAATGGTGATGCGCTATGATCAGAAAAATCACCAGGAAATTCAAACGCAAACTTCAAGACCGCGACTTTAGTGAGATCTTGCGCAAGGGGTTTTCAGGAACGATCATAAGTTTAATTGGCAGATTATCCGGTTATTTGTTGTTGATGGTGATCACCTGGCTTTTTAGTAAAGAGGCTATGGGTGTATACACTGTAGGTTTGAGTATCCTGAGTATCGTAGGGATCTTCGGGCGATTCGGTGTGGATATGGCCATGTCGCGGTTTGTTGCCCAGTATGGAGGCGCGGGTCGCTGGGATCTGATCAGACATGCCTATAAAGTTGCTTTCAGGATCGTATTTGTTTTAGGCCTTGTTTTGTCTGCGGCCACGTATTTTATTGTGCCCTATTTTGCTGATGACCTGTTCGATCCGGCCTCGCCGAATTTTGATCAGTATACATTCTTCATGCAAATTTTTGCAGTAACCATTCTCTTTTATGTTTTGGGTGGATTGAGTGAAGAATGTATCAAGGGATTGAAAAAAACGAAGCAGTATAGCTGGATCAGTCATGTGATCAATCAGGTGGCGGCCATTATTTTTTTATTGCTCCTGGTATTGGTGTCGAAAGATGAGTTATGGATCAACCTTAGTTATTGTTTGGGGGTATTTGTCGCTTTCGCCATCGCGCAATATTATTGGTTGATGTATTTGAAGAATCCTGAGAAAGGGGGTTCTGAGTTTTTTGAAAGAAAAGCAAATAAAAAGCAGGGTCAGGAAAAGAAATTTGAGGTAGATCTGGATGCCCCGATCACCACAAAGGAAATGTTGCGTGTAAGTGCACCAATGATGTCGGCAAAGTATCTCACGATGATCTATACCTGGCTCGACATCCTCATCCTTGCCTGGTATGCTAATGAAGACAAAGTGGCGGTGTATCGTGTTGCAACGCGACTTACTTCTCTTGCAACAATTCCTTTGGTATCTATAAATTCCATTGCCGGGCCAAAATTTGCAGAGGCATATGGCAACAATGACCAGAAGGGCTTGCGCAATAGTGTGAAGCAGGCCACGCGTATGATCTTTTGGTCTTGTATACCTATTCTCTTTATTTTCCTGGTATTCCCTAAATGGGGTCTTTATACTTTTGGAAAGGGATACACGGATACCGAGGCGGTTACCGTGTTTCTCATTGTTACCTTAGGGCAGGTAGCCAACGTATTGACAGGTCCGGTAACGGTATTGTTGAATATGACGGGAAGGCAAAAAGTAACCATGTATTATGCTTTGGCAACAGTGGTGATCGATGTAACCCTGAACCTGATATTAATTCCCATGTATGGCATTATTGGTGCAGCCATCGCGACAGCTGTTGCCAGAACAGTGCTCAATGTAGGCTGCGCACTGCAGATCTACTTTACCATGGGTATCAGCACCATTTATAATCCTTTTGCCGATCTGTTTAGCATATTTCAAAGGCGCAATCAAAATCCTAAAAAACACATAGAAAATGACAGCAGTGAATAGATGGCCGAATTTTCTGATTGTGGGTACCGCCAGGGCAGGTACTACCAGCCTCCATGAATATCTGGGTGGGCATCCGGATATTTTTATGCCCATGCAAAAAGAGCCCTGCTTCTTTACCTTTTATGGTGAGCAACCTGTGTTCAAGGATTCACGGCATCGCTATCTGACCGAAGCAAATGATTATTTGCAATTATTTGCAGGTCAGGATAAACCGTTCATGGGCGAGTCGTCCACCCCATACTTATATTTTTACGAAAGATCTATTGCGCATATTTTATCACTTGTGCCAAACGCGAGAACCGATATGCGTATATTGATCGTATTGCGCGATCCGGCTGAACGAGCCTATTCACAATATATGCATAATCGCAGAGATCTGCGCGAGGAGTTGAGTTTTGAAGAGGCGATAGCAGCAGAACCGCAGCGACTGGCTGAAGGATGGCATTTTGATTATGCCTATGTTGACAAAGGATACTACTATAAGCAGGTAAAAGCCTATCTGGATGCTTTCGCA
>JAYRVB010000509.1:0-4139 GCA_041918775.1 Chitinophagales bacterium | reverse complement strand
GCAAATGTGCAGATGTGCAGATGTGCAGATGTGCAGATGTGCAGATGTGCAGATGTGCAGATGTGCAGATCCCGCTAGGGCGGGATGTCGCTGTGCTCCATTTGCTAACCCCGCTTTGGCGGGATGTCGCTGAACGCTACTTGCTAACTTGCTAATTTGCTAACTTGCTAATTATTCTTTTCTTTCCAAAACTTGCCTTCTCTGATTTCAAATTTTAGGAAGACGGCATCTAGTGGGCCGTTTTTCATTTGGATCTTTTCGGAGGGTTTGAGGCCAATGAATTTTGCTGCTTCGAGGTTGCCGGTAAAGATCCAGGCGGTCCATCCAGCGTATTTATTTTTTAAGACATTGCCGATCATCTGATAAAATGCGATCATATCGGGTTGCGACAAGCGTTCGCCATAGGGAGGGTTCATGATGAGGATACCTTTTTGTGGCGGGGGGTCTGCTAATTGAAAATCTTTTTTGAAAAAAGGTATAGACACCTCGGGTAGTGCCTGTTGTGCGTGGAAAACGGCTGTATCGACGTTTCTACCCGAAATATCAGAACCAACGATCTGCAGTTTCACTCTTTTCACTTGTGCTGCCGCGTCGAGCATGATCTGTTTAAACAATGCCGGATCGTAGCTAGCCCAGCGCTGGAAAGCGAAGTGCTTGCGAATCAACCCGGGTGCTGTATTGGTGGCGATGAGCGCCGCTTCTATGGGTAGCGTGCCACTTCCACACATCGGATCATACAGAGTGCTTTTACCATCCCAACCGGATAACAGAATAAGTCCGGCAGCTAACACTTCCGTCATAGGTGCGGCGTGTACACCCGTGCGATAGCCGCGAAGATGCAGCGAATCGCCTGAACTATCCAGTGATATCTGCACCTGGTCTCTTCCAATGCGCAGGTGCAGGCTGTAATCGGGTTGATCGCGATCAACATCCGGCCGTTCGCCGAATCGGGTCCGAAATTGATCGGCTATAGCATCCTTCACTTTGAGGGCAGCATAATTGCTATGCACGAAGATGTCTGATTGGACTGACTGCGTCAGCGCAAAAGTGTCCTCCACTCCAAATACTTCCGCCCAATCGTAATTATAAACGAGGTCGTATAACTCCTGCTCATTTCTTGCACGCCCTTCAACAACCGGCACCATTACTTTTAAGGCAGTACGCAAATACACATTGGCTGCGTATAACAAATACTTATCGCCGGTACATTTTACAGCGCGATTTAACACCTCCACATCCTTTGCACCCAATGCATATAACTCCTGCGCAAGTACAGGTTCCAGTCCTTTGAAGGTTTTGATCACTATTGGAAATTCCATCGCCTCAAAGATAGTCAATGCCCGCTTGTGCAACACGGTGTTTCAACATCAGAACCTGGTCGGATGGCAGCTTTTCAGTCGCATTTGCTTGGGCATTTCCCACGCCGCTCAGCAGGTAATTGGTACAAAGAAAAGAGCCATTCACAAAGTGAACGGCTCTTCATGTGGTTGTTTATTTGGAATTATTTTCCGCCTGCGTAGCAGTTAAAATCAACGTTTTTATCTAATTGCATGATAAAATTGTTGAGCAGTCCGGCATACAGTTCTTCAGGCGTGCCTTTGGTTTCACCGATGGTATAACGTTCCCAAACAGTAGGTTCCATGCGACTGCAACCAACGTGAGGAGAATATTTTACGCGTCCCCAACGAAGGTCTTTCTTAAAGATCAGAGCGGCAACTTTTACAGCACCGTCTTTAGGCATACTGATATCTACATAGTAGGTCCAGTTAAGGTTGCGCATCAATACATCAAAACTCATCCATGGTGTGGACATGTTTTTGTCTTTGTATAAATGCAATTTATAGTTGATACGTGCACCTTCTGTGCTTACGTATTCAAATTTATAATACAGTGCATTGCCATTATTATTTGCAGCCTTAGCTACATTGCCATCGTGTGACTGAGAAAGGAATTCCTTCATCACCACCTGGCTATTTGCTTCAGTACCGAGGAAACCGATAAAGGCAACCATCAGGCAGATATGCAATATCTTTTTCATGTTATTCGATTTTCAGGATTTGGGTTATTCTTCTTTTTTAGCTTCACCGCTCTTTGGTTTGTCGGCGTGTGTTTTCAAATTTTTCAGGTAGAAATCACCAACGCAACGTCCTTGCTCTACCCCATCCAGGATATCGCAATCGAAGTGGATACCACCATACATACGGCTATATGCAGCTTCATCCGCAGCAGCCTGGAATGATTTAAATTCACGTGGCAACAAACCGATATCGATGTGCGCACTGTCTGTAAAGGCGAGGTTATCGCCGATCAAACCGGTCATGATGGTAGCAGCAGCACCTGAAAATCCTGAGTGACCAGAGGTATATCCAGCAAACGGAGGTGTTTCAACATAAGGCTCCCAAGTTGGCTCGATGTTCTCGCGAATAACGGTTTTAGGACGAACCAGGTTAACGCGATATTTCGTGTTCCACACAGTGATACAAGCATCATTCATGGAAGTAGCCACCAGTGCATACAATTCAGCAGCGCGGTCGAGCTTCATGTCTTCAGACTGCACAAAGTTTCCAAGGATCTCCATCCAGTGTCCCGGAGGCGTAGAAGTTTCACTTGGATCATCAGCCCAGTACTGAGCGATGGTGCGTTGTTCTTCGGTTAGGGTTCTATCTACTTCCCAAACTTTTTTAGCTTGCTTGTATAATTCGCCGGTAGTATCGCCGATGCCGTTGTAAGCAGGCGCTTTGTCGATATCGCACTGAGATCCGTCTTTTACAAAGAAGGTTCTGTGAGTACCCCAGAATGGCTCGAGCGCTGTTTGGTTGAAGTCAGTTGGTTCCCAGTTGCCAGGATGACCTTCACGTGAAGGTGCTTTATACTGCTTATAGCGGGTTTCTACATACTTATCCGCTTCAGCCCATTCGAGAATGGCATTTGCCAGTTCTTCACCATAATCCTGTGAACGTGTCAACACTTCTTCGCTCACACCGGCAGCCTTGCGGCGTTCGATCTGGCTGTCGTATAATTTGTTCAAAGTGCTCACCCCTGCAGGGAAGTAACGCGCAAGCATACCATCCTGAACCAGATACATGGTTTCAGTAACGCAGGTTTGCCAGTCGTACACCTTTCCGGCTTCAGGACGCGGGAGGTCCTTGAGGTCGTTCAATTGACCTTCAAGTGTATAATAGTTTGGCGTTCCGCAGATCTGTGCTTCGTAAAGGCCTACAGCAACGTAAGCATACATACGGGAAGCATCTGGAGGAGATAAACGTTCAGTACCAACGAATTGGAACATCGCATCCCACCATTCAAGGAGGAATTGTGCGCTTTCTTCACTGGATGGCGTAGAGGCATCATCGAACAGCGGGTTTTCACCTCCGGAGGCTTTGTCGCCACAACCGGTGGAAAACAGCGTTATGCCTGCCAGCATCACAACAAGTAAGTGTTTGAATTTCATGACTCTTGGAGTTTAGTTTAGCAGTTGAAAAGTTGAGCGCAAAGGTAATCAATTTACGCCACCCAGCCTGCGTTAACAAAACATTTACAGAGGGTGTACAAAGCCCCCCTTCATTGCAAAGTAACTTTGCCCCTCAAACCGTAACTAGGCATGAAATCCTTATTTAGCACCATTACAGCCATTAGTGTGCTCACTATTCTGAGTAGCTGTGGCTCCGGCAAAAACCGCCAGGAACACCTTAACGACTGGAAATTTACCGAGAACATCGATAAAGCCAAGATCGTAAAAACCGATGGAGAATCAGGCAAAATGTTCGACCTTTTGTCGTCAAAAACCACCGGGATCACTTTTAACAATGAATTGATCGAGACTTTCGACCTCAACTACTATCGCTATGGGTATTCCTATAACGGCTCAGGGGTTGGTGTTGGCGATTTTAACAACGACGGACTCCAAGACATCTACTTCACCGGAAACGTGGTTCCGGACAGGTTGTATATCAACAAAGGCAATATGCAATTTGAGGACGTTACCGCTAAATGTGGTATCAATACCAAACCGGGCTGGAGCACCGGGGTTACGGTAGTGGATATTAACGAGGACGGCTGGAAGGACATTTATGTATGTCGCGCCCGCTACGAAGATCCTGAAAAACGCAGGAACCTCCTGTATGTGAATAACGGCGATG
>JAYRVB010000508.1:0-8328 GCA_041918775.1 Chitinophagales bacterium | reverse complement strand
CTACATATGGTCGCTGATCTTATTATTATGTGTGCAACCACCTGTGTATGCACAAACTGCACAAAGTAATTCCATACTGAGTCGGATGCGCGGATTATTACACAAAGAAGTTATTTGTGTTTGGGAACCGACACCACTGACATGGATATACGATGAACTGGCAGATACCACAGGTCAATACACAAGAGATAGCGATGCAGATGGTGTTATCGATCGCTTTGATAAGGAGCCGAATACGCCTGCTTTGACTCCGGTTGATATCCATGGTGTAAGCGCCGACACCGATAGAGATGGCTGTGCCGATGTTGAGGACCCCGAACCGCTTTCGAATATAAATCTTCCAATGCAGAATTGCATGAATGTGGATCCGGAACCGTTTGATATTACTCTGTATTTAGATATATGTCGACGCGTCGATTCAAGTAGCGAATGGATATTGCCCTTTATTTATTTTGATAAGGGAGAAGCAGACATACGCCCGGATGCCATACCTGCTCTGAATATGATTGTTGAGTTGCATCAGCATTACAATCTGCAAATAGAAGTGATTGGTTTTTCAGACGCAGAAGCTTTTGCTGAACAACAACAATGGCTCGCCATCAGCAGAGCGAAGAACGCAATACATTATCTTGTTGAAAATGGCGTTTCTGAAGATCAGTTGTATTTTACCTATATAACTAGATCCGTATTGTATAATCATTGTGGTGATGAAGAAAATTGTATGTATCGGCGCGTTGAATTTTGGATTAAGTGAATACTGATTTATGATAGATTGGGCGAACTTATTTCAAACTATGGGAGTGGTTATTAATTTATTAAACGTGCTATCTATACGGAGGATATCCAGAGAATATATGTAAAATATTTGATGCATTTCTCTGTGCACTCTGTGTCTTCTACGTGCACTTTGTGTCCCTGTATTTCTTAGGCTCTTTGAAAACCTTAGTCCCACAAATTTTTACGTATACTCAGAAAATTCGCTCACGAAAATATAGAGATCTACTTAGTAAGATTGTTTTCATTTGCATCAGTAAGTTAAGTGCTTTGTTTCTTTTTCCAAATCTGAAATACTCGAATATCTGACCAGTCAAGTACCTTATACCCCAATAATTCGTATATCCCAAATCCGATCACGACGACATATTCAATCCAGATAAACCAAACATTTTCAATATACGCCGGCGTGATATAGGTGTAATAAGTTAAATAGATCAGTATGCTCCAAACAAGTGGGAAACGCAATCCGCTGAGCGCAGATAACACAATAAGTGGTGTTAGATACCAGGGATGCACCGTGGTGGCAAATAACAGGTAGATGGTAAAGGCTAAGAGCATGCCGGCCATCCACTTGTCTTTTCTATACAGCACAGCGATCAGACTTATGCCTGCCAGCGTGATCAGAGGCAGTGTTTCGCGCATGCGCAGGAAGGCTTCGTACTGCGTTTGCTTATCAAAAAAATACTTGCCGATATAATAGGCACTGCCATTAAATTCAAACTGATTGAAGTAGAGATCCAGACTACCAAATACGTGTTCGTATTGCAGCAGCATCGGCAGCAATAAGATCACTGAAGAAAGACCGGCCACCAGACTGTATTTTACTGTACGCATAAACCCCAATTGTTTGAACAACAAGGGCATCAGCATAACTGGCCATAACTTGGTGGCAATGGCGGCGCCGAAAACAAGTGCCGAAAGGAGCATCCTTTGTTGGATGAGCAAAATGGAAGCAGCAACCAGAAAAAAGATCATAGGACCTTCCAGATGCATATTGCCGGTGAGTTCAATGATCACTAATGGATTGAGTATATACCACAAAGCATGTGTTGCAGGCAAATGTAATAGCGTAAGTAGTTTCGGCAAAAGGAATATGGTGCCTAATTCAAACAGGAGCAGTATGCATTTGATGTAGATGGTATGTATTTCAAAATGCCCATTACTCAGAAAGGCAGTTAATCCAAATATCGCCTGATAGAAAGGTGGATATATGCTGTAGTATGGCTGCGAGTTGAGGTGTTCAAACAGATATACCTTTTCCGGGTGTAATCCCTGATATCCGAATAGGCGGAATTGTTCTGGCGTATAGGCGTACACATTATGTGCGCTTTGTGTGATATAGCCATCCCATAAGAATCGATAATGATCATCTGTAAGATTTGGCATGGCCCATACCACTGCCAGTCGCGCAGCAATACCCAGGAAAATACCTTCGCGCAATAGCTGTGTATGTGCACCCTTGCGTAGAAAAAGTACATACAATACACTCAGACCACCATACAGTGTGATGAGCTGTACAAATTCCGTGCGTGCCGTAAAATATTGCACGCCGATGCACAGAGCGATGTACATCGCGTAAACAGCATAGCGCCATCCGCGAGGTGTACTATCGTTCATGGTGTCGCTTAGTTAGACCTTGCGTGTTTGAACGAGAAGTAGAAAATAAGTGAAAAGCCCATGAATGCCATAATGTGGAAAGGCAGCAATCCGTAATCACCATAGTAAATACCCATGATGATACCGGAAAGGAAATACAAGCTGAACAAGCCTTCCAGATAGGTGATCGGACTTACACGTGATGCTACATATTTCTTTTTCTTCCAGATATCGCCGGAATTATTGATGGCGAATTTCGGGGTGCGTACGAATGCTGTTTGCTGTCCTAACCAACCGCGGAATACTGCCCATGCATTATGCAGACTCATACCCATGGTGATGGCGAGAAAAACAGGGAAACGACTTACGTACACCTTCATGGTTTGTCCAACACTTTTTTCGCGCTGCAGCGTAGAGATATAATACGCATACGCAATAGCGATGGAACCCATCAGGAAGATAGAAGCATATTTGAAATAGTTGAAGTCTATATATTGATTCTTAATGAACAACAGTGGCACACTTAAAATGGCTGTGATCAAAATGAATATATAGTTGGTGGTATTGAACAAGTGGGCGATCGCATGTAATTTGATGCGCATAGGTAATTCAGCGCCCATTACCTGGCGACCGATCTTACGTGCAGTTTCTGCACCACCTTTGTTCCAACGGAATTGTTGCGATTTGAGCGCATTCATGTCGGTTGGTAATTCGGCAGGTGCTACTACATCTTCTACATATTTGAATTTCCAGCCTTTTAACTGCGCGCGATAGCTCAGATCAAGGTCTTCAGTCAGGGTATCGCTGTTCCAGCCACCGGCATCATCAATACAGGTGCGGCGCCAGATACCGGCAGTGCCGTTAAAGTTGATAAAATATCCTGCGGCATTGCGACCTTGCTGTTCAACCGTAAAGTGCATGTCCAATGCAAATGCCTGCATTTTAGTGAGGATGGAATAATCTTTATTGATATGCTCCCAACGTGCCTGCACTACACCGATCTTTTCATCACTCAAAAAGTAAGGGATGGTCTTTTTCAGGAAGTCGGGATACGGAACGAAGTCGGCATCGAAAATAGCCAGGTATTCACCTTTAGCTGAATGCATACCGTACTCCAATGCACCGGCTTTATAACCTTTGCGCACTGGTCGCTTCACCTGCACGATATTGATACCTTGTTGCTGGTAGAATTCAACTTTCTTCCGGGCGATCTCAAAGCTTTCGTCAGTGGAGTCGTCGAGCAACTGGATCTCCAGTTTGTCTTTGGGGTAGTCAAATTTTGCTACAGCGTCGATAAGGCGCTCAACAACATAAAGTTCGTTATACACAGGAAGCTGCACAGTAACCAATGGATACTGGCTTTCCGGAATTTTAAAAGTTTCTGCTTCGGCCTCAATACGACGTTTGTAACGAATGTAATGAATGGCCAGGCTCAATTGCATGATGCAATAGAAGAAGAGGAGTGTGATGGCAATGGTGTAAATGACTATGATCGTGATCGACATGTCAGGTTTGGTTTAGTAATATTTTAGAATGGTAGTAATAATCTTGTATCCGGCCATAACGGTTCCTTTCACGGTACCGGTCACTTTCGACACGCCGATGCGTGGACGATAATCAACCGGTATTTCGGTGAAGCGCAGTTTTTTCTTTGCTGCCTTCACTTGCATCTCCACCGTCCATCCGTAATTGGTGTCGCGCATTTGCAACGTTTGGAGGGCATTCCAGGTGATGGCCCGAAATGGTCCAAGGTCGCTATACCTTGCGCGAAACAGGATACGTATCATATTGGTGGCCAGCCAGTTGCCAAAGATCTGCTGTGGCGCCATGCTGCCCTTGATACGTTTGCCTTTCGCTCTACTGCCGATCACCATGTCATACCCATCTTCGAGTATCGGCTTAACGAGCTCCGGCAATTGTTCCGGATAGTCGGAGTAATCTCCGTCAATGAACACTACTATATAAGGTTGTAGTTCGGCGGGTTTGTCCTGTATATAGGCCATTCCCTGTAAACAGGCCGAACCATATCCCTTCCTGCTTTCCAGCAGCACGGTAGCTCCTTTGCTGCGAGCTACTTCTGCGGTGTTGTCGGTAGAACCGTTGTTTACAACGATCACCTCCTCCACCCAATCTCCCGGAATGTCGCTCAGCACATGACCTATCGATCCGCTTTCGTTGAAAACCGGGATGATAACGTTTATCCTTGCCATGCCAATACGGTTCCCAAACACCTTCCTGAAAAAGTGCACAAAGTTACCGCTTATTTAGATGATAAACCTAAATACTTAGGAGAGAATTTTCAAGTCGTCGGATGTGAATAAAACCTCGGTCCGCGCTGCATTGTCAGGCCCTGTCTCCAATTTGAGGACCCCTCTCGGACAAACGGCTGAACACACACCGCAACCTACGCAGCTGGCACGTACTATGTTTTGCCCCCGCTGGGCATAGGCGCGTACGTCGATTCCCATTTCGCAATAAGTGCTGCAATTGCCGCAGGATATGCATTGTGCGCCGTTGGTGGTGATGCGGAACCGCGATTTGAAGCGCTGGATCACACCCATATAAGCGGCCATCGGACATCCAAAACGGCACCAGACCCTGCTGCCCATGATGGGATAGAAGCCCACGCCGATCACACCCGAAAACACCATACCTATCGAAAAACTATACCATTTGGCCAGTCCGGCGGTTGAAAAATAAACGCTTTGGTCGCCGGTTTTGAGGTTGGGGATGAGGGCATAGAGGATCAGAAAGGCGGCAATGCTGCCCAAAACGACCATGGTTGGTCGCATGCGCATCTGGTTGCCGGCTCGGGATACGCCCCGGTAAATGCCATAGGCAGCTGCCAGTACCAGCGCGAAATATACATACTGGTTCAGGGTTACCTTCAGATGCTCACCGATCACATCCGCAATGAACATGAGCACGGTGGCTAGTATGATCAGGGCCAGCACGCTGTGGATCATCCAACGTTCAATTTTCCAGGCGCTGACAGATTTATCGCTGAGGTGTCGGAAGGGGTCGCCGGCAGTTTCTGCCAATCCACCACAACCACATACCCAGCTACAATACCAGCGTTTGCCAAAAAAGTAGGTAAGGATAGGGGTGGCGATAAAGGACATTACAAAGCCCCAGAAAATAAAAAACACACCGAGTTTACCTGGTTGTTGGATCATGTAATTCAATGTGCCGGGAAAGATGGCATCGTAATCCAAAGGCCAGAAATAACTGTAAAAAGGTTCAAAGTTGTATAGGGATTTCATGATCCCGGGGATCAACCAGGCAAATCCTAATTGGAAGAACATCACCGATGTGGTGCGCAATATCTGATAATTATTGTGTCGATATTTATAAATGAACTTTGCCCCCATGATGAGCACGGCAATGGTATAAAAACTCCCGTACACAAACCATTGATCGGCAGGTGATTTTCTGAGTAACTGACTCAGTGGATCGAACATATTTACCAGACCGAGAAAAATATCGGTGCCGAAAACAGATTTCCAATGATCGCGCCAGTATAGTGCAACATAAAATCCGGTGATCACAATGGCACTTATCCAGGCGAGTGCACCGCGAGCGCTCATGGAGCTGATGAAATTGCGATTGTTTTTTATGCCCTTGGGTAAATGTCCGTAGGTGCCATACGTATAGATCAATCCACCACTAAACAAACCAACCACAGTAATAAGCAGACACAACAAGGGTTGTGTGGTGCCCGCGCCTGCCCATGCGAGAAAAATGGTCAGGATACCGATAGCGGTGAGTACGATCCCTGTTTTTTGCAGGGCGTTGAATTTCGCCGGATAGGTTTGTGTAAGGGATATGCTGGTATGTACTTCTGCCATAGTATTTGCTTGTATCAGGCTTTCTTGAAAATAAGTGAACGCACGTGTTTATCACTGAAAAGGGTAACCCGATGATCGGGATGTTGCGCATTCCAGGCATCAATGATGGCCGTTTCGTAGCGCTTGTAAAATTCCGGATCAAATTGCGCTGCGCGGAGATGAGCAAGCACATGATCTACCGAGCGTTTTTCCAGTAGCCATTGATTGAATACTTCATGTCGCATGCGCAAACCGAAAATATTGATGCCGATGAATAAGCGGTCTTCTGCACGATATACGATATGCACTGCTTTTTCGCGATCGTGGTGTTCCCAGTAAAATTCTGTTTCACCGGGACGCAAGGTGTTTAATACCGTGCCATAGGTCTGATATTCAATATCCAGGAATTTTGCACTGTTGAACCAATAACCGGGTTCATACAATGTTTTGATCCCTAACATATTTCGCGCAGCACATTCTCCCTGTAGTTTGCCGGTGTACCACACCTGTTCGATCACCCTTCTATCAGGTAATGCATGCTGAAACTGAGCACAGTCTCCGGCTGCAAATACATCCTCCACATTTGTGTGCATGTGCTGGTTAATCAATACACCGCGATCCAAATGGATTTGGCCTCCTTTCAGAAAATCAATGTTTGGGGCTACGCCCGCAGTAAGTCCTACCACCTGACAAGCGATCTCCTCACCACTGCCGGTTATCACACCGCGCACTCTTCCCTGTTCATCGCTGAGGATCTCTTTGAGGGTTTCCTGCAAACGCAGATCAAATCCGTGCTTGCGGATATGTGCGCTGATCATGTCTGATTCCTGTTCGGGCAATACATTATTCCAATAGTTGCTTTCCCGCACCAGAAGGGTGACCGGATAATGGCGTGCATGCAGCATTTCAGCCATTTCAATGCCGATCAGTCCGCCCCCGACGATCACCGCGCGCTGAATTCCGTTTTTGGTGTTTTCTTCCAGTTCCAGCAGGTCCTGATAACTATATAATCCCTGCACACCTTTCAGATCCTGGCCGGGCCAGCCAAATTTGTTGGATTTAGCGCCGGAAGCGATCAGTAAGGTATCATAGTGCATACTATCGCCATCGGCAAACAACAAGCGCTTTTGCGCTGTGTCTATCTCTTGTACCCAGCCTTTGCGCAGCTGGATACGGTTTTTTGTCCAGAATTCAGGCGGATAGGGTTGTGTATCACTAAAGCGCATGTGGCCCATGTAGATATACATGAGTGCGGTGCGACTAAAGAAATAATCAGTTTCTCCGGAGATGACCGTGATCGTATCATCACTGAGTTTTCGCAAGGTACGGGCAGCTGTTATGCCGGTAATACCATTGCCTATAATTACGTGGTGCATAGTAGTGGGTGCGAAGGTAAAACTTGCCTGAGTTGAAAATACAGACAAATAATGAATAGTTCCGAGCTACAGGCAAAAGAATTGTTAACGATGACGTATTTATTGACTATTGAGACGCCAGTCGTAGGGCAGAAACGTTATTCGAACCTCAGGTGGTATGCGCGTTGTGCTGTATTGATTGATAAATTCTGTTAAACTTCCATTTTTCGTGAAATCTCCCGTAAACCAATTGAAGATACTGCTGATTGCGGCAGATGTATCAGAAATGTGGTTTCGTGTGGGGTCATTCACGAACAACCGCGCTGCCTCATCCAATTGCATATCGAGTTGTTTTGCCGTATATGCATTTCTCCCCAATACCGGACAACTGTAGCTTGCACAATTTATGGCAAAATGGATACGCGGTTCGTCCATCTTGCGCAAGATGTTATGTTCGATATTGTTGAGGTCAAGCTGAAGTCCTGCAATCTCGATAAATTTAATATCCCACACGGAATTAATAAATCCGATGCCGGGTTTAATATCTTTTATGGAAGCCGTCGGATAATTTCTGATCACAATTTGCACAGTGAATGCATTGTAGGCGTTGATCCAATAGGCAAGTATGTCGTTGCGCGACCATGTTTCTGTGTTCGGCGGATTATTTTGCAGCGTTTGTATATAGAAATTGAGTTCGTTGCTGTCTGCTATGAAGCCATTGTAATCGACAAACCCATTTTGGTTCACATGTTTTTGCAGGAGTGCTGTCCAGG
>JAYRVB010000507.1:0-3011 GCA_041918775.1 Chitinophagales bacterium | reverse complement strand
TGGTGATGCACGCCGAAGACATGGCTGCCAATAGTTGCAAATTGATCCCCGGCGACCGTTCGAAACAAAAATATGCCGAGTTCAATTTATTCCAGACAGATGTATTGCTTGGGAATAATACAGTGCTCACTACTTCGGGTGGCAAACTTACTTCCTATATCACCCACATGACCTTCAGCATATTGGCCACCAATAGCAACAGATATGCGCATGAAACGGAAAACTGGCTCAAGCGGATATTGGCAAAGAGTAATCTGATCAGTGGTATTGCAGAAAAGAACAGGAAGCGCTACTTCAAAAGTCTGCTCAAACAACTTGAAGTTACCAGAGAACGCATCACCTCAGGCGCGTAGCCAATTCCGTTCAGCTAATTTATAAGCCATCGTGCGGTAGAGGTCAATAATGTCCTCCCACTCCGTATCTTCCAACGTATGCACCACCGGCCAGGCCTCGTGGAACCAATATTCTTCTTCGGTAGAAATGGCGCGTTGCTGTATGATGCTCAACTCCGCCAGATTCAGTGCGATCTCAATATAATCCACGGCCGCATACATCTGCGTATCGAAGCGTTTATGCCATCGATATTCAACGATGCGCTTGCGCAATTTTCCGACTATGGCACTTAAGGTCAATGGAATGAAATTTTATAATCGCACACTATACTTTATGGTAATATTTCGCGGAGCTTCCATCATGGCGGGACGTAGACTGTAAGTGCGGTTCAACAAATTCGCACAGATCAGACTGATCTCATTATTGTTCTTCATGGAATAGGCCATGCGTACATCCACAACATAATCGCCACTATCATGTGCATCCCTGAATTCCTGCAAGCCTTCAATGATATATAAATTGATGGCCGGAATGATCGGATCAACAAACGCAGCATCCACTGCTTCCATGAAACTGTTGTAGTTGCAGGTAACACCTATCCTGAATTGTTTGAAGGTGCTTTCCACATCAAACTTCACGGTGTGGCGAAAGCGATATTTCAACACATTGTAATCTGCACTGGATAAAGCCTCCTGTAAAGAATCAAATACCTGAAAAATCGGATCGATATAGGTATATCCGGCGATGAGTGAGGTTGGGATATTGCCCAATTTACCCTGTCCGATAAAACTTACCTCAAAACCCTGAATGCGTGTATCTCCGATATTCAGCGATTTAAATCCTGGTGCCAGCATGCCTGTTCCGTTGCTGTAGTACCCAAAAGTAAATTCCATCATATCGCTGTACTCCGACATAAATGCACTCACATCCAGCATCCCTTGCCAGTTGCTGATGCGTACACCCTGCTTCACTCCAATCTCTGCACTGTATCCTGTTTCTGAGGTGAGATCGGGATTCGGGAAAATACTTAATCCGGAAATGCCGGTGGAAATATACTTCTCCGCGATCGTTGGAAAGCGATAACCCTGCCCCCAGCTGGCGCGAATAAAGGTATATTCCATCACCTGATAATTCGCTCCGGCCCTGAACACGGGGCGCGACTCCTGCAAAGTGCCGATCTGATTAAATTCATAACGCATACCGGTACTCACATTCAGTTTCTCAAAAAACTTTTTATCCGCCTGCATATAAATCGCCTGATTTGCTGCTGTATAACTGCTATCGCCATATAAGGCAGCTTCTACTTTTGCCTGATTAGCAAGGGCACCTGCTGTGAACACCAGCTTCGATCTGTCAAAATGTTTTTGATACTGATACTCCGCATAATACAGGTCGCTGAAATTACTTTGTTCTACGCCTGGTGTTTCATTGTGGTTGCCGTAATAACGCGTAAGTAATTTATGCCTGTTGCCACGCTGATCGTAATAATTGATAAATGGATCTATGGTCACCTTGAATCCGCGATTGAACGACGCTGTACCTTCCGCAGGGATATACAATCCACTATCTGCATTATTCCAAAAAAAGAAATTCGCTGAACGACTGGCCTGCACGTTCATATTGACACCTACAGCAAAATTGTTGGAGATGCGATAGCGTGTATTGAGGTTGACGCGACCACGACGATTATAGATATCTTTCAAATAACTATTTTGCGCAAACACATACGATCCTGCCACCAGGTCGAAGCGACCGAATTTTTGTCGGTGCGCAAAATTTGCACCGGCCATGAATGGGAAATCATCATTCCACCATTTCTGTGCAGTATCCTGAGGCGAAAAATACGCGCCATTAAAAAAGGAGAATTTAGTTTCCGGTGTTGAGGTGGGATATGCCGTGCGCACATTAATGATCCCATTCAACGCACTCGATCCATACAGCGCACTCGATGCGCCTTTGATGATCTCTACCTGCTGGATATTTTCCATCGGAATAAAATCCCAACTCGGAAAAGCCGCATCACCCGTCAATACCGGCAGATCATCCATCAACAACAACACGCGACTACCTGCGCCATAACTATAGCCCGAACCACCGCGTATGTTCGCTTGTCCGTCTATCACACTCACACCAGGCATGCGCTGCACACTCTGGTCGAGGCGCACGTCGTTGGTATGCTCGATCAGGCTGCTCTTGATCACGTCAAGGGTAACGGTCTCCTCACCCAGCTTCTTTTCAAATTTGCTTCCGGTAACTACCAGTGTGTTCAGCAATCCTTCTTCCTGCACCAATGCAAAGGTGATGGTATAGGTTTCGCCTGCGGTGGCGATCAATTGGCCATTTTGCCTGGTGTAGCCGACAAAACTGACAATATATTGCACGGTTCCCGGTTGCACTTCAAAGCGAAAACTGCCATCGATATCGGTTGAAGCACCTTCCATATTCTGCGTGATCACACTGGCGCCTATTAACGGCTCTCCGGTGGCGGCGTCGGTCACAAACCCTTTCAGTATGGCCTGTTGTGCATGTAGACTCAGGGTAAACAAAATCGTTGAAATGAGGAGGAATCCCTTCTTCATGTGTGCATTTTGATGCGGATAAAGATAGCATTTGTTACCTATGGCCATTTAGGTTTTACACACCCATTCCACCGAAAAACAAAATTGAGTACGATATTT
>JAYRVB010000506.1:0-2028 GCA_041918775.1 Chitinophagales bacterium | reverse complement strand
TCCTGGTAAGAATTTCAACGGCTTCATTGATGCTGAACGAGCTCATATCTGAACAATTATGTGGAAGTAAAATACATACGCTTATTTAAGCCTTTCCAATTGTCCTTTTCGTTTCACAATATTCTTGTAATCCCATTGGATTTCGCGCGCCTTTTGCAACCAGCGCTCAAGATCCTGGGTATTTACCTGTTCGAGACTTGTATACCGGAACTGTGCAGCTTTGAACTTGCCTTCCGGTTTAAGACCTGGTTCATCGAATGATTGCCCACTCCAAAATAATAATTGCACACAATCTTTCAGTTTGTTATACCCGACAATTGGATTGCCCTCTATGAACCATACCGGATGACGATGCCATATTTTGTTTTCTGCATCCGGTAACTTTTGTGCGATCACATGTGCAAGTGCCCCGCAAATAAGGTGTTCGTTGAGGGCCAGGTTGCTGTTATAGGTCTCTATGTCAGGATGTATTGGCATGGTATGCGTATTGTTGGAGATATAAAAATAGATACTATATGCGTTGTATACAACTGTTAAATACGTTGGTGGTCCGTGCGCACATTTGTGTGCACGCTGCTTGCGTTATTCCTGAAGAGATATCAGTAACTGGTTCAGCGCATTGTTACATTCCTCTATTTCAGCGTTGTAAGCATCTGTATCTTCCTCAATGTTTTTGATGAGCAATTCATTCACACGAATGCGCAAATCACAGTATTTGATAAGGCTCTCCTGTTGATCCATCAGTTCATCCGGCAGATCCAGTTGTGATAAACTCTCTATGATCTCTCGGCATTCCTTCCAGTTGTTAATGCCATTCTCTTCCAATTGATACAAGATGACCCCGGTACTCGTATTTTCCGGAAGTTCAAATACACGTAAGGCTTCTGCTTCAAGTTCGGCAAAGGTGGCCATGCGGCGATCATATTCAACCGTATCGTTAGAGGTGTTGCCGGCAACATATGTGCAGGCAGCTAAAACTATCATTCCCATAAGGCCCAGACTTCCTAAATGCAAACCCTTGTGCGCGGGTCGCTTTAACGACAAAACAATAATATAACCGAATATACATCCGACAAGGAGTCCGCCAATATGGGCAGCAGCATCTATGCCATCCTGCATGCCGATCACGAGGTTGGCAACAATAAAAACGCCAATACTGGAAAGCATGGCATTGCGGGATTCTTTTTCGATCAGGTTGGTGGTCAATAGGGCAAAGAATAATCCATACATGCAGAATATAGCCCCTGATGCACCTGCACTTATCGTGAACTCGTTCCACCAAAGGCTTGCTGCGCTGGCAGCAATACCACCCAACAGATAAGCAATGATAAACTTTGTTTTTCCAATGAGGGGTTCCAGAAACGCGCCTATATATAACAGCGCATACATATTCAAAGCCAGATGCAAAATGCCGATATGGAGAAAACAATTGGTGATCAATCGCCACCATTCACCATTCAAAGTGCTGGGTCGAAAGTTTGCACCCCAATTAAGCAGTATCTCTGCAGAGGGCGAAAAAATATGCGCACCCGAAAATAACATGAAAATGAAGATCAGTATATTCAGGTCGATCAAAATGGGGGTGATCATAAATGATCGGGTGGGTACGAATATCGAAAGGAAATTTTGCCCGGATCTTGTTCCAGGCATATCGCCTGTTTCTGCAAGAGTTTCATCCACCTGCAAAGTATCAGCCAGTTCTATATAACGCTGATCTAATTCTTCGGGAGTAAGGTTTGTTCGCCCCGCATTTACACTTTGTATAAAGTATTTCAGGGTTTTAGCGCATCGACCATTGTCAAATAATACAGTGTTGATGCGTTCGCATAGCAGATCAACTGAGCCTTCATGCAGGCGCACATGCAGTCGCGTATTCAGGTTGCCCTCCCCGCCTATAGCTTCTGCTACAAGATATGCAGCTGATTGCCGCGTAATGTCCCACTTTAGTTGGTGAAACGATTCAACGGCTAATACAAGGAATTGCTGTATGGTGAGTCCATCAAGAGGATATACTTCTTTATATCTGGG
>JAYRVB010000505.1:0-8815 GCA_041918775.1 Chitinophagales bacterium | reverse complement strand
GATTCTCGATCACGAGTTCTTCAATTTCTTTATCACCTTCTACCAGGGTATAAGAATCGGTAGTATGTGTGGTGATCACTTTAGCTGATTTTGAATTCAGCGGTAATTCTTTGAATTTGCGGATATCGATACGTGTAAAAGCGCTTGCATCGAAATTGTCGACTAAGTTTTTATTCGTTCCGATGCCTATAAAGCCACCTTCTTTGTCTACAATACCGAGTTCTTTTAACTCCTTGTAAGTGCCGGAAATGTAGTATGCCGTATTTATCGCATCGGTTTGCTCGGCGATCACCTTAGCCTGTGCATCGTTCTGCTCTTCAAGCAATTCTTTTGCAGTGGTTACAGAGGCTAACTCCGTGTTGAGGTTGGTGATCTGGAATTTAGCAGTTTCCAATTCAGATTTCAGTGCGGCCAGATCAGATTCCTTTTGCGCAAGTTGCTCATTTAACAGAGCGATCTTCTCGTCAAGTTCCTTGATCTTCAGATCTTTGCCTTTGAGTTTTTTGTTCAACTCATTCACCAAAGATTTGTTCTTTTGGATCAGGTCATTCAAGGTAGCGATGTTCGCCAGGATCTCATCACGTTGTTGTTCTTTTGAGCGTCCTTCAGCATGCATGCTGGCATCGATCATTCCTTCTGCCTTCTTTATTTCGATCAGTGAATTATCGATCTCATTGACAATGCTCAGATAGTCGCTCATCTCCTTAACAGCACCATCCCATCCCGCTTTATACTCAGCGCTCCTGTTTTTAAGGTCTGCGTTTTCTTTTTCCAATGCATCCAGCTTATCCTGGTTGCAAGAAAAGGCCAGGGGGGCTAAAGCAAATACCATCAATAATTTCTTCATTGTGTTGCGATTTGATATGTGTTATGAAAATAGTTTGCCAAATTTACATCTTTCTGCAAAATCCTTGATTTGAAAGGGTTTCAGCGAATGAACGTATAAAGGTACAATAAGCTTGTGTGGGGAATTCCTCCCCAAGCTGTGGAAATTACCCTATGTGTTATAAATAGCATACACCGTATCTTTACCCAACTGTGAAGAATCCAAACATTGATGCAACCGGCGATTTTATGAGCGGTTCTGATAAGGAACTCGAAAAAGTACTTCGTCCTCAGGGATTCTTTGAGTTTAGTGGTCAGGAACGGATCATCGAAAACCTGAAGGTATTCATCGCAGCAGCCAAACATCGCGGTGAAGCACTCGACCATGTTTTATTGCACGGCCCTCCGGGATTGGGCAAAACAACCCTATCCTGCATCATCGCTAATGAACTGGGTGTAAACATGAAGATCACCTCCGGACCTGTTTTGGAGAAACCGGGAGATCTGGCCGGCCTGCTCACCAGTCTGGAAGAAAGAGATGTATTATTTATTGATGAGATCCATCGATTATCTACCGTGGTGGAAGAATATCTCTATCAGGCCATGGAGGATTTTAAGATAGATATCATGATCGAATCAGGCCCCAACGCCCGATCCATTCAGATCAATCTGAATCCTTTTACACTGGTGGGGGCTACCACACGTTCCGGAATGTTGAGTGCGCCCTTGCGTTCGAGGTTCGGCATCAATAGTCGCATCGAATACTATACAGCCCAAACCCTCCAAGACATAGTGACCCGCTCTGCCGGTATTTTAAATACCCGCATCACGAAAGAGGGCTCGCATGAGATCGCCAGACGCAGTCGCGGCACACCGCGTATAGCAAATAACTTACTTAAACGAATACGCGATTTTGCCCAGGTGAAGGGCGATGGAACCATTGATATTGAGATAGCCAGATTCGGCCTCAACGCATTACACGTAGATGAACACGGCCTTGATGAAATGGATAACCGAATACTTACCGACATCATTGAAAAATTTGCCGGCGGCCCTGTGGGACTAACCACTATAGCTACTGCAGTAGGGGAGGATTCTGGTACAATCGAAGAAGTGTATGAGCCTTTTTTAATCCAGGAGGGCTATATCAAGCGCACCCCAAGAGGCCGGGAAGCAACGGCTAAGGCCTATAAGCATATCGGAAAGGTGCCGCCAAGTGCTACACAAAGTCTTTTTGATGACTAGGCATCCTTTTTGTCCCTGATCGCGTCTGCTTACCAAATCCTCAGCATGTAAGCACTACCTTTGTGCCATAATTGCATACTTAAAGAAGAAAATGTTAAAGAAAATCTTTCAATGGGCAGGAACCGCACTGTACTTATGGTTTGCCGCTACTCTAAATGCTCAGATCAATTGTGATGCCGGGTCTTCCGGGCTTGTACCATTTCTGGATCTCCAAACCGGAACTTATTTAGGTTATCAGGCAGGGCTTTACCCTGGTGGAACCAATATACTTACCGGTACCCACCTGAAAAATGGGAAGTCAATAGCCAAAGGTATTAAACCACTGGATGGCGATGGCAATATCAATTTCGGAGATGGCGTAGTGCTGGTTGCAGGCTTCGGACCTTCCGTGCCTGGCCATATCTTCAATAAATTTGTTGAGCACGTGCGTACCCCATCAGAAACCTACAATCTGAATCCTTGTTTAGACGCGATCAATCTGTGTGTTGGTGGAAAAGACATCAGTTATCCAACCGTAGATAGTTTAGCTGCAGATTATTGGGAAGGGGTAGTTGCCAAGGTGTATGATGTTGGATATACCCCGGCACAAGTGCAGATCGGGTGGATGTATTTTAATGCAAAAGGTCTAACTGAACCACCGGTATTTCCAGACAATGCACTTGAGATGACCGAATCCTATGTGCTCTTCGTCAACAAGGCAAAGGAATACTTTCCTAACCTGAAGATCATGTATATGAGTTCACGCCATTGGGGAGGTTATGCAGATACAACGTTGACAGAGTATTATTCATTGGCAGAACCCGCTTCGTATCAAAACAGCTGGTCCGTTAAATGGGCAGTGGAAGCGCAGATCAACCAAACAGATACACGACTGAAATATAAGGGTGGTGTTCCACCGGCACCATTTTTACTCTGGGGGCCAAATTATTGGTGCGATGCCAATAATCCGCGCGCGTGGGATGGAAAAAAATATATTTGTTCATTGTCCTATAATCCTGAAGATGGATATCACCTCAGCGATCAACAAGATAGCAAGGATGCACTGGATATTTTAGATGTGATCTATTACGGTGTGATCGGCAAGCAATTTGCACAAAATGGCGTTGTTTGGGAGGATTGTGTACCCTATCTGGATACACTTGCTGCATTGCTTGGCTACCGCGAGGAGTTGATGGATATTCAGGACTTAAAGGTTTCACCTAACCCGGGAGATGGTGAGTTTTACATAAGCCTGCCTTCTGAAGAATACGCTGCGGAGGTCACGGTGATCAATAGCATGGGGCAGATCGTGGATGCCTTTGTGCATGAAGAAAACTTTTCAACTGAAGTGCTTGTCGATATCAGCAACCAACCCGACGGCATGTATTTTGTAAAAGTGATGATGAATGATGTGATACATACGGTCAGGTTACTTAAACAACAATAGTGCATTACAAAAAAAGCGGCTGCTCATATCGGGCAGCCGCTTTTTTTTGGATAGCAACAACAATTCGTGATGAGCGTATGCATTTAAAAATAATATACGCCTCGCAATGCGATCAATCTGTTGACGAGCCCTACCAAAGCCGGGTTTGGCGACTCACCTACTGTGGTGATACTTCCCTGATATCTAAAATTTACGCCAAAGTGTTTTAACTCGCCGATCAAAAAAGTACCGCCGATCACATAGCTCAATTCATCCGAGTAGATGGCCTCTGAATTATCATTGTCGATTCCATTGATCTCTTCCCTAGTATTCACTAATCGTCCATAAGCTAAACCCGCATGAAAAAGCAGTCGGTTTTTGTCGTTGTAATTAAATAAGATCGGAACTTCTGCATAATCCAGGACCAATAAATACGTATTCACATTGTTCGGATCGGGTTTGCTTCGTGCGCCCTTTTGACTGTAAAGCAACTCCAAAGAAATACTCATGGCCGGATTCAGGTTGATATGCACCACAGGACCGGCATTGATACCCGGCTTGTTGAATCCTGCATAGTAATCCCCATCTACCTGTGAGAAATTCCCGCCCAGATACAAGCCGCCCTCAAACAACTTGAATTCCTTGTTCTTGGGATCACCGGCATTGATCTGTGCGGTGAGGGGGCAAACTTGCAGCAAAATGGCAAAAAAAATAATTATCCTCATTTGATGTGCATTACTTGGTTTTAGGGAACGCCTCAGCCCTGTTAATTTTGACGTTACAAAGTAATTAACGGAAAAGTACATGTTCAAATATACAACCAACACCCTGAAAAAAATGGAAGACCTGCTGAAAGAGGCAGGCTATATCGTGCGGTACGAAAAGGGGAATTTCATGGCCGGCTATTGTGTGCTGGAAAGCAAGCGGGTGATCGTGGTCAATCGTTACTATGAAACGGAATCTCGGATCAACAGCCTGCTGGAGATCATGGGAAAGATAGACCTCGCTGGTCAGGAATTATCTGAGGGCTCCCGCGACTTCTTTCACGAACTTCAAATGCAAACCGTTAAAGTGTGATCGTTACCATCCTTGGCTCAGGCACTTCAGGGGGAATACCCATGATCGGTTGCCCTTGTGCGGTATGCCAAAGCACAGATGCCAGGGATAAGCGCCTACGCTCGTCGATCCTGATCCAGGTAAACGGAAAGAATTTTGTCATTGACGCAGGTCCGGATTTTCGACAGCAAATGCTGAACACCGGCCTCAAAGAACTACACGCCATCGTATTTACACACCAGCACCGCGATCATACGGCTGGTCTCGATGATATCCGGGCTTTCAATTATTTTATGCAGAGGCCTATGGACATTTACCTCACCCCGGAGGTGGAAGCCAGTATCCGCAAGGAGTACCACTATGTATTCGAACACGGCACTTACCCCGGATTGCCGGAGATGCGCCTCTTTCCCATCAGCAAATCGCCATTTTTTATAGAAGAAGTTCGCTTCACACCGGTGGAGGTATTGCACTACCATATGCAGGTGCTCGGGTTCAGGATCAACCACTTTACCTATATCACCGACGCGAATTTCATTTCAGACGAGGAGTTGGCAAAGGTGAAAGGCACCAAAGTGCTAGTGATCAACGCCCTTCGTAAAGACAAGCATATTTCGCACTTTTCCCTCCGGGAAGCCCTGGATGTGGTCGAAAAGGTGCAACCGGAGCAGGCATGGCTTACCCATATTTCCCATCAAATGGGGTTGCATGCAGCAGTTGAAGCGGAACTACCGCCCAATGTGCACTTGGCTTATGACGGCTTGCAGATTTCGCTGTAGGGGGTAAGAAATGATTTTTCTGTGACAAGTCCGAATAGCTTTAACGTTTGCGACTCCAGTCGTGAACCCTTATCTTTGAATACTGTTTCTCAGGATAATACACACATCAGGAAAAGACTAAAAATTTAAACCTTCACACCTATTATGAAAAAAGTGTTTACACTCCTCTCGGCCGCTTTGTGTCTGGGAACGGGTTTTGCGCAGGATGCCCATCAAAAGGATCCTTACAACAAAACCTTTATCCAAAACACCCAGCGTTTGCCGAATCAGGCTCTTCAGGCCACTATGCGCGATGACAAGGCATGGACCGAATTCCGCACACAGCATGGCGACTGGTGGGTAGAGTTCAAAGAAGAAACCGGAACTCCGCATCGTGCTTATGGAAAACCGATCGCTGTAAGCGGCGCTACTCCTGAAGCACAGGCTATGTACTTCCTGCAAACTTATTGTGGCGATTTCTTCAGCCGCACGCAGGATCTGCAATTGGCCAAATCTGTTACAACAGAAAAGTATCACTATGTAACCTACGTACAGCAATACAATGGACTGGAAGTGCTCTGGTCTGAAGCTACTGTGCGCCTGAGTCTGGATGGCAAAGTAGTGATGTTCGGCTTGGATGTGTATGACCAGATCAGTACTTCAACAATCCCAGCCCTCACCAGTGAAGCTATTCAGGCCTACGCCGCGGCTGACTTTACCATTCCGGTAAATAGCGTGGAAGTGCTGCCTGAGCTTAAGATACTTCCTATTCCGGGAGCAGTTGGCTTGGAATATAAACTGGTTTACGAGGCTTTTGTACATACTACCGGATATGATAATATACCCGGCAAATATTACAGCATCATCGATGCAAACAATGGCCGCGTGTATTACCGCAAAAATCACGTGCATACCTGCGGCGAGTATTTGATGACCGCAAATATGCAAATGAACGCGGATATCACAGACAACCCCTTGCTGCCAACAGTGAATCGTGGTTTGCCTTATATCCGTGTAGAGATCGATGGCGACTTCTTTTATGCGGATGCCAATGGTTTCCTTTCGTTGAACACGATCACTGAGCCAACACCTGCTACTATTGACCTTCGCGGCTTGTACGCTCGTGTGAGTCAGGGAACAGGCGCTACCAATATTGAAAGTATTGATATCACGGTGTTTCCGGGAGATAATCTGATCGCATTTGACGACCTTTCAGGTTCTGTGCCTTCTGAAGCTTCTGCTTACTACTGGCAAAACATCGTGCATGATAAAATGAAGGCTTACTTCCCATCATTCACCGATCTCGACATCGATCAATTGATCCGTGTGGAACGCAATGATGGAACTTGTAATGCATTCTACGACGGCACTTCCACTAACTTCTATGAGGCAGGCGGTGGTTGTCCGGCAACTGGGTTATTCAATGATGTAGTGATGCATGAATATGGCCACGGCGTGAATTACGACCTCTATGCTGCCCTGGGCGATCCGGGTGGTATGGGTAACGGTGCGATGCATGAAGGCTATGCCGACCTCTGGGGTATGGTGATCACAGATAACCCTATTCTTGGTCAGGGCTTCCTGGGTGGTGCCGGTACCTTTGTTCGTCGTTACGACGTTGAACCTAAAGTATATCCTCAGGATCTGGTTGGAGAAGTGCATGCAGATGGCGAGATCATCGCCGGTGCATGGTGGGATGTTAACGAAAACTTCGGTGGTGACCTGGTTACCATGACCGACCTCTGGATGGAAACACATAATGGTACCGTTGACGGTGCTGATGGAAACGAAGGTGAGATCTTCCGCGATGTTTTGTTAGAAGCCCTGATGGCTGATGACGACAATGCCGACCTTACAGATGGAACTCCAAATGATGACGCCATTACAGAAGCGTTTTGCGAGCATGGTATTACCCTGATCGGAAACGTTGATCTGGAACATACAGAATTCGCTGAACCTGTAGCCTATGATGTGCCGCTGGTGATTGAAACATCTTTGGATGTTGATTTTCCGGAATATGTAGGAAGCGCATTAATGATGTGGAGAACCACTCCGGGTGCTGCCTTTACAGAAACCGAAATGACTGCTGTGACCTTGACTGATTATGAAGCAGAAATTCCTGCTCAACCACAGGGAACCATCATCGAGTATTATTTTAAAGTGGGCGATACCAATGGTTGCGGTTCTGTTACCTTGCCAACCAAAGCGGATCTGGAAGACGAACCGAACCTCCCATATTTTGCTCTTGTAGGCTTCGAAATGATCGACTTCGAGGATTTCGATAATGAGTTCGGAAGCTGGGATGTGGATCCGTTTGATACAGATGAATCTACCACCGGTGATTGGGACATCAACGAACCGATCGAATCCAATGATGGAGCTACTTACATTGTGCAAACCGGAGAAGACCATACTGAAGGTAGTGGCAACCTCTGCGCGTTTACACAAAATGCCGGTTTCGGCGATGGTCCGGGTACCAGCGATGTAGACGGTGGTGAAACCACCCTCCGCAGTCCTTCATTCGACCTGACTGATTATGTGGATCCAGTATTTACTTACTATCGTTGGTACTCAAATGCATCTCCTACCAGTGCAAACCCTGGTAATGATGTATGGGAAGTATTCATCACCGATAATGGCACAGACTACGTGCGCGTTGAACGCACACATACTGAAGACAACTCATGGAGAAGAAATGCCGTGCGCGTGTTGGATTATGTGGAATTGACTGACAATGTGCGTTTCATATTCATTGCTGAAGACAGTGTGCGCACAGATGATGCTTCAGGATTTAACGGTGGTAGCCTTGTTGAAGCTGCTGTGGATGATCTTTTCCTGTATGACCTTGGTGAAGTGGTGATCGATACTACTGAAGATACTTCCGGTCAGGTGCAGGTGACTGATCTCGACCTGTTTGCAGGTTTATTCCCGAATCCGGCTAATGCGTCATTCACTATTTTCTTTGGTGATATAGCAGGTGATGTGGATGTGATCGTTGCCAATGCTGTTGGTGCGATTATACTGACAGAAAGGATCACTGTAAGTGCAAATGGATCATATACAGTGCCTACTGCCAACCTGGCTCAAGGTGTATATTCTGTTACTTTACGCAATGATGGTGCAACGCAAACAAAGCGCATTGTGATACAACATTAAATGATGTTTCGGAGTTTTCCGAAAGGTTAACATTAAAAGAGGCTGTCTCGTTTTGGGGCAGCCTTTTTTAATGTGCAAATCCCGCTATGCGGGATGTCGCTGCGCTCCATGTGCAAATCCCGCTTAGGTGCATACGCGTCAACCAAAAATGTTATTCACTTGGGTTGTGCGATGTTTCAATGCCATTTTTGACATAAACACGTGACCCTGATGGGATAAATTCGATATTTATCCAACCAAAAACACACATTCGACCCCAGAGGGTTCGCACATTTATAGCAACAATTTGCAAGCGATGTATTCCGACCCCAGAGGGTTCGCACATTTATAGCAACAATTTGCAAGCGATGTATTCCGACCCCAGAGGGTT
>JAYRVB010000504.1:0-2350 GCA_041918775.1 Chitinophagales bacterium | reverse complement strand
GGTTCATTTTCTTTGGTGAGGTTCACGCATTTTGCATAGCATCCACCTTCGAAATTAAATACACCATCTTCAGTCCAGCCGTGCTCATCATCACCGATCAATCGACGCAATGGGTCGGCACTCAATGTGGTTTTTCCGGTTCCGGATAATCCGAAGAACACAGCTACATCACCTTCTTGTCCCACGTTAGCAGAGCAATGCATGCTCAGCACGCCTTTTTCTTGTGGCAACCAGTAATTCAATACCGTGACGATCCCTTTCTTCATTTCACCGGTATATCCGGTACCACCGATCAAAATGATGCGCTTGGTAAAATCGATCATCGCAAAGTTTTTCTCGCGCGTGCCGTCTGTGGCAGGATCAGCCTGAAAACCGGGTGCATTCACGATCAACCAGTCCGGTTGCATGGTCACGATCTCGTCGTTCGACGGACGCATGAACATATTGTCACAGAATAAATTTCCCCAGGGATATTCATTGATCACACGTGTATTGATGCGGTATGTCGGGTCTGCGCATACATAATTGTCGCGCACCCAGATATCTTTATCTGCGAGGTATTGCATCACCTTCGCATAGAGTTTATCGAATGTAGCGGTATCCGTGGGGATATTGAAGTTATTCCAATCCACGGTATTCGCTGTTTTATCGTCCTTAACGGTGTATTTATCCTTTGGTGCGCGACCTCTGAATTTTCCTGTATCCACCACCAAGGCGCCTGAATCAGCCAGAACGCCCATACCGCGGTTCAGGGTATGCTCAACGAGTTCGGCAGGGGGGAGGTTCCAGAAGGCATGTCCGTTGTGATTGAGACCAATTGCCGCGAGGGATGCAGCGGGATTCTTGATTCCTGATTCCATTGTATTTGATCCTAGGATTGTTTCGGTCGCAAAGATACGGCAGCCCCGTTGCAAAAAGGGTAATTTTTGTCATTGTTTGGTGGATAATTAACAGAGATGCAATTCATGCCTTTTCTAAGTCCAATCACATGAAAATATTTTAATTATCGGGTGCTTTTGCTTCATTTTATGCAGCCAATGTATTTGTGAAGTCCGCCTGGCCTTGCTACATTTGATATCAAATCTGCCGCAATATCATGAAAACACAAATGATCCTGGTTCTACTGCTAGGTTCACTGACTGCAAAAGGGCAGTTTTTTGCAGGTCCGGACGTTGCGGTATTTGGGTCTGCTGATGAGACGTCGGCCCCGGGTCCTTTTTATATAGGTTTAGGCGGGACAGCGGGCTATGAGAGTGAGTTATGGAGTGTTCAATTACACGTGGGCGGATATATACCGAGACTTTTTGATACGATATATGGATATGACGATCCTATCATCGGCTCCTATCTGTTGTTGCCCGGAAATGTGTCAAAAAGCGCCATGGAGATTGGCATGGCATCAAAATATTTCCTGTTCAGTAGCTGGTTCAGTGAGTTCCGGCCCTATTCGATAGGTGGAATGGGCATGATCTGGGAGCGAAATGCCCAACGATACGACCCTGTCACGGCACCTGAGATCTATGAGCGATATTGGACAAAAGGATATTTTTTTAGGTTTGGATTAGGCGCTAATATTTATGTAAACGATGCAGCCTCGGCCTATGTAGAAATACTCGGCACAGCCAATACGAGTTTTGAATTCTATGGGTACTATTATAATGACTTCACCGATGTAATTGGCCTACTGCTTAAGTTTGGTTTACGTTTTTATGCTGATTGAACTAATTGTTCAAGCTATACATCTTTCCCGGCAGGGAAACCAGTGCTCCTTTAAATTCCATGCTCAGTAATACGCCTGCTAAGGTGCCGGGTGTCAAAGTGCTTTTGGCCTGCAGGGTATCTATATACATCGATTGCTCCTGTTTTAAGAGTTCGAATATGATCTGTTCATCAGGGTCGAGGTCGGGGAACAGGGTTGTTTGAATGCTGTGCGCATCGCGCTGTTGATCCCAGCCCATGACCTGTCTGATGTCATCGGCATTTTCCACCAGCACTGCTTTATGTTGTTTGATCAAACGGTGACTTCCGGCAGATTGCGGATGATGCACCTGCCCGGGAAATGCCATCACGTCGCGATGATACGCATCTGCCAGCAGGGCGGTGATGATGGCGCCACCATCAATGCCCGTTTCCACCACCACGAGTCCATCCACCATGCCGGCTACTATGCGATTGCGCTTGGGGAAGTTTTGTCGGTCGGGGTTGGTATTGCTCATAAATTCAGTGAGCAGTCCACCACCACTGCGCATCTTCACGGCAGTTTCGCGATGGGCATATGGATACATTTTATCCAGACCATGTGCCATCACCCCAATGGTGGGTACCTGATATTTCAGACAAGCTCTGTGTG
>JAYRVB010000503.1:0-23983 GCA_041918775.1 Chitinophagales bacterium | reverse complement strand
GAAATTGATCTATGTCAAGCATTCAGACGCTCGTCAGGAAAAACTCAACAGCCTGCTGCAAGATATTTCAAATAGTGATTCTGCCTGTTATCAAAAATTTCATGATGCAACAGAATTGCAACAACTGATCGAAAATGATCTGTCCATTCTGATGTCGGAGATATTTGAACAGTCATTGTTAAACACGCAACCCACTCAAAGCCCTGCTCCACCGGCTATATCTGTAATGCATCGATTGCTTGATATTCCTCTGGTGAAATCAGAAATGATCGGGAGGGAGAATGACCTGGTGTTGCTTGAGGAGTTATTGATGAAAGAGGATACCAGCCTGGTCACTTTGCTCGGGGCAGGTGGCACCGGTAAAACGACCTTGTCTATGCACATTGGGCAGCGACTTCAGGATCGATTTTCGGATGGTGCAGTGTTTGTGCCGCTTGCACCTATAACCAACCCCGAATTAGTAGCAAATACCATTGCAGAAAAACTAGGTATTCAGGACACGGGTAAAGTTGATATGATAGCATCGATCATAGAGGTGTTAGGGGATAAGCATTTTTTACTGATCCTCGACAATTATGAGCAGGTTGTTGATTCATCCATGGTGGTAAGCCAGCTGATCAATCATTGTAAATCCTTAAAAGTGCTGATCACGAGTAGAAGCTCTTTACGTATTCGGAACGAGCGAATTTATCATTTGTCTACGTTGGCATTACCTGAAAAAGGTGATGCCATCACGCTTGAAAACTTATATAATTTTTCTGCTACACGCTTATTCTTAGAAAGAGCTAACGAAGTAAATCGGGGCATAGAAGACACCCCGGAAAACGCAGAGGCGATCCTCGAAATTTGTCAGCGCATGGATGGCCTGCCATTGGCTATTGAATTGGCTGCTGCAAGGACTCGTTTCTTTCAACCGGCTGCATTGTTGAGCAGAATAACAAAAACACTTGACCTGGTTAGTAAAGGACATAAAGACCTTCCTGAAAGACAACAAACACTTCGTGGAGCAATTGAATGGAGCTACAATCTGTTATCTGCT
The DNA here is from genome assembly GCA_041918775.1 of Chitinophagales bacterium. Classification (GTDB taxonomy): domain Bacteria; phylum Bacteroidota; class Bacteroidia; order Chitinophagales; family BACL12; genus UBA7236. The sequence continues at coordinate 22,944 of JAYRVB010000503.1, read as the reverse complement.
GATACACAATCTGTTTTCAGGCAATTGGGTTTGTTTAAGCGTAGTTGGACTTTAGAAGCTGCAGACATGATCTTATTGCGACCGGAGCTTGATATAGATACGGAAGAATATACAGAGCGACTACTGGATGTGAGTTTGATCAAACCTGATATTTTGCACGTGAGTGCCGAGCCCAGGTTCAACATGTTGCAAACGGTACACGAATATGCAAATGAAATGTTGGAGCAGGATCCGGCGTTAATCGAAACCAAAAGAAGGTTTGGCTATTACTTTTTACAACTATGTGAGGAAGCTGAACCACATGTATGGGGACGAAACGGCGATGTTTGGTTGGATAGATTAGAGGCAGAATATCAAAACATTCGCGCTGCATTTTATATTTTCATCGAGCAGGATATGCTTGAAGAGGCCTGGCGTTTTCTTCCCTGCCTTGCACCATATTGGACCATACGCGGTGGTTTTTCAGAGACCATGATGCTCATTCGGGATGCCAAATTGCACGAGGAGAAAAATTGGCTCGCCGGTAAGTACAATACCGATATACAGGCCCGCGCATTAACTTGGGCAGGTTATTGTTCATTATTTGTTTTTGACTTTGAGCGTGGATTCCAAATGGAAGAAGCTGCACAATTGCTATTACAGGATTCAGATGATCTCGCCACACTCACCTATGCATTATGCTTTGATGGATGTTATGGATCCTATATGCAAAGACCCGGTTCTAGTGAAAAAATTGAAAGAGGTGCTGCTTTGATCGATCTTCTTGATCATAAAGTAGCCAGATCTATGTTTTACTGTTGGAGCGATCAATACTATTTGAGTATTGGTAAACCCGAGGTGCGTGATAAAAATCTGGAGCTCGCATGGCAATTGGCTAAAGACGAGGGTATCACCTATATCAAAGGTGCTGTGCTGCTCATCAAATCAACGTCAGAAACTCTTCTTGAACACCCGGATCCAAATAAATTGATCGAGATGGGCCGTGAATTATATGAAATTCTTCCTGCAAAAGGGTATAAAGGTTTAAAAGCAGCAGCTAAGCAATTTCAAGGCTTTGGCTTCCTTATGCAGGGCAAATTGGACGAATGTCGAACCATATTGTTTGAAAGTGCGGAACTCGTCCAGCTCTCCGGGGAAAAGGAAGGCGAGATATACCTCACGATGTTCACTATACAATATTGTGCAATGAGTGGTCATCTAGAACAAGCTTTCATTGGTTTTGGCGCTCTACAACAATATATAGAAGATGCGCAGTATCCTGTTGTTGGAGGCGCTGCAGCGCAACATAAACTCATGTCCAGCTTTTTACAGCCATATGCCGATCAACCGGATCCCATAAAATGGGTGGAATCAGGCCGTAAACTCACGCTGAACACCGCTGTCCACCTGGCTTTAGAAAAAATCTAGACCTGGAGCGGGCACCCCATCACCATCATTTCTTTATGTTGAGCCGTTTTCCTTGTCGGTAACTGGAGGCAGGTATCAGGTATCAGGAATCAGGAATCAGGTATCAGGAGGGTGAATGGGGCAGTGGGTGCTTGGTGAATCGTGAGGCGTGAATCGTGAGTGGTAGGCGGTGGGTAAATGGTTTATTCGTGGACACATGAACACACAAGCACATGGAGCGCAACGACATCCCGCCTAAGCGGGATGAACACATAAGCACATGGAGCGCAACGACATCCCGCCTAAGCGGGATGAACACACGACACATGTGCACAACCCCCTACACCCCGCACCGCCGCACCACCGCACTGCCGCACTCCCGTAGCTATCGCGACACCTCCGCACCCGGCTGTTCCTCTTAGCATTGGCTATTTGGCTAATAATTCCCTATCTTTGCACACCAAATTTTGCGTAGCCCTCAGGATGGAAGGAGATGATCAAATACTACAAGAAAATCGATAACGCGATCGTAGAGATTGAACGGCCTGAAAAAGACTGCTGGATAAACGTATACCCCCCCTTCGACCATAAGCGCCTCGCTACTCTGAGCGACGCCATCGACATCCCGATCGATTACCTCCTGGACTCTATTGACATCAACGAACGTTCCCGGTTTGAGCAGGATGATAATGTGAAACTCATCGTGATCAATACCCCTATCGAAAACGATATGGAGAACTCCATCGATAACGATGCCTTTTACATCACGGTGCCGATCGGCATCATTCTGACCCAGGATTATAACATCATCATCAGCTCGGCACAGAATAAAGTGATCGACTGGTTTTTCAGTATTGCCATCAAACACCTTTCACCCAGTGAGATGGCGATGTTCGTGTTGAATATTTTTGATAAGAATGTGTTCTATTTTATTCAGTACCTGATTGAAATGAACAAACGCCGATACCTGATCGAAAAAGAGTTGATGCACTCCAGCCGAAATACGGAGTTGGCGAAATTGCTCAACATTCAGAAGTCACTCGTGTATTTTGTGACCGACTTGCGCGCCAATGAATTGTTGATGATGAAGATTCAGCGTACCAATTTCCTGGGTATCAAGAATGACGAAGAAAAGAATGATTACCTCGGCGATATCATCATCGACAGCTCTCAGGCCCTCGAGATGGCAACGGTATATACGAACATCCTCAATGGTACCATGGATGCATTCGGTTCCATTATTTCCAATAATCTGAACTCCGTGATGAAGCGCCTCACTTCCATCACCATCATCCTCATGGTGCCCACACTCATCGCGAGTTTCTATGGCATGAACTTCACCAACCTCCCACTCGAAAATTCCGCCGGTGGGTTTTATGTCATCATGTTCCTCTCTATCCTGATCTCAATCGCATTGTATTGGGTGTTTAGAAGGATCAGGTGGTTTTGAATTGGCTTAAACCCAAATCAGTTCCCGTACCTGGTGCGTTTTCATGGCAGATACCACCCTATACTTTTTTTTCGTAACTTTAAGTAACAACAGCATAAGTAAGTCGCGTATTTGACTTCCATGCAGTTGGATACAAGCGTGCTTTAGTTGTTTGCATCCTTGCCTTACCTAACTCGGAAATTATGCGCACAGTTTACCTGCTTATCTGCCTAACCCTTCTTACCCACCTATCATTAGCACAGGTGCCAACAATCGCATGGCAAAATGTGATCGGTGGAACACTTAGTGATCGACTTAAGAAAGTCGTTCAAACCACAGATGGAGGATATATACTTGGCGGATACTCTAATTCAAAGAATACCGGCGATAAAACCGAGAATAGAATTGGTGATGATGATTTTTGGGTGGTGAAAGTGAATAGTTCCGGAGTTATTGAATGGGATGAAACGATTGGTGGCACGGGTTCAGATCAATTGTATTCGATCGAACAAACTGTGGATGGAGGGTATATACTTGGCGGAACTTCTAAATCTCAGATTTCCGGTGATAAAACCGAAAACAGGATAGGCGCTGAAGAGGATTTCTGGATCGTAAAGATCAATGCGCTCGGTGAGGTGGAATGGGATAACACCATTGGTGGAACCGGAATCGAATACCTTGGCATGGTGCACCAGACAGCAGATGGTGGGTATATTGTTGGTGGAACTTCGCATTCCGCACTAAGTGGGGATAAAACGGAAGGGCTGGTAGGGGACAACGATTATTGGATCGTTAAATTGAATAGTGCCGGCGTTGTAGAATGGGATGAAACTATCGGCGGAATTTGGGATGATTGGTTTGTAGATGTTGCGCAGACTGCGGATAATGGATTTATCATAGGTGGATATTCAGAATCAGAAGCCGGAGGGGATAAAACGGAAGGCATCATAGGCACGGAATATCTTTTCGACTACTGGATCGTAAAAACCGATCAATTCGGTAATGTGATGTGGGATAAAACAATAGGCGGTAAAAAGTCTGATTTTCTGGAATCACTTATTGTTACTGCTGACAACGGATATCTGCTAGGTGGTTTTTCCGACTCAAATATTTCAGCCTTTAAGTCTGAGAACAGGATCGGTATGTACGACTATTGGGTGATCAAATTGGATGAAAATGGCGTAAAAGAATGGGATAATACGATGGGCGGATCCGACGATGATTATTTACACAGTATTTGTCAGACTGCAGACAACGGCTATTTGGTTGGTGGGAGTTCCATATCGAATATTTCCGGGGATAAAACTGAAAACCTTATTGGTCTACCTGATATTGATCCTGATTTCTGGGTGCTTAAATTGGATCAAAATGGCATTGTCGAATGGGATAATACTATTGGAGGTACCGACAATGATCAGCTTTTCGTTGTGTTGGCATCCGCGGATGGTAATTACCTGGTAGGGGGGTATTCCTCATCTCCTGTTTCAGGAGATAAGAATGAGGTTATTGGCGGGGAAGACTATTGGATACTTAAATTGGAGAATGCCGCAGTCTGTTCAGCGCCGGAGAATGTGTATGCGGATAATATTACCGCTACTTCAGCTAAAATTCACTGGGATGCGGTTGCTGGTGCGACAAAATATCAGATTTGGTATAGGCCTGCAACCGGAGGTTCATGGTTGAAGAAGAATGCGGTAACTACCCTGAAGACGATCAGCGGATTATTGCCCAATACAGAATATGTGTATAAAATGAAAACAATTTGCGGTTTTGAAGAAAGCCCATTCTCGCCCATATTCACCTTCACTACTTTGCCTTTAAAGGAGGCGAGTATGCAGCCTCAAATTTCCATTTTCCCGAATCCATCAAATGGACTGTTTCAGATTACAGGACTAGCTGACCATCAAGGGGCAGGTATTAAAGTATTATCTATTGATAATCAATTGATTTTTACATTGTCAGTTACTGCCGATCAAAGTATTATTGATATTTCAGATCAACCCCCGGGTATATACTTTTTGCGTATGGAAACCAATGATCAGATCTTTATTGAAAAGCTGATCAGGCAGTGAAGGGTGCGCCATGCCTACTATTCTGTAGATACTCTGTTCCCGCGCAAAAAATCCTGTATGTCCATCCGTTTTTTCCCTTCCGCCTGAATCGACAGGATATCGATCCATCCATCAGCGCAGGCAATCCGTAGAAACGATTTTTGATCTGTGGAAATGGTACCAGGTGCTTTACCGTGATCGTCGATCAGCGGCTTGCTTTTGAGTATTTTCCATGTGGAACCCATCAGGTCTGTAAAGGCTCCGGGGTGAGGAGAGAGACCGCGTATAAAATTATGTAGGTCAGCTGCCGAGGTATGCCAGTTAATTTTGCAGTCTTCTCTAAATATTTTCGGCGCAATTTTATGGCTGGTGCCCGATTGCGGGTGCGTAGTATAGGTGCCATTTTCGATCGCATGTACGGTTTTAACCACCAGAGCAGCGCCTTCCAACATGAGTTTATCGTGCAGCGTTCCGGCATTGTCATCGGGTGTGATAGGCACCTGTATGCGATCAATGATATCGCCGGTATCAATAGCGTGTTGTAGAAAAAAAGTAGTTGCGCCCGTCATGGTTTCTCCCTGCATGATGGCGTGATTGATCGGTGCAGCACCACGATAATCCGGTAATAATGAAGCATGCAAATTGATGGTGCCTTTGGGGGGCATGTTCCACACCACTTCCGGTAACATTCTAAAGGCCACCACCACCTGCAGATCCGCCTGTAAAGCCCTGAGATTTGCCAGAAATTCCGGAGCCTTGAGCAGCATGGGCTGCAAAACCGGAATGCCTAGCGCTTCTGCGGTCATTTTCACCGGCGTAGACTTCAACTGTAATCCGCGACCACTCGGTTTATCGGGAGCTGTGATCACACCTACCACATCAAAGCCTGCCTCTACCAGAGCGGTCAATGTGGGAACGGCAAATTCCGGTGTGCCCATAAATACTATGCGGAGTCGAGAGGTCGTCATTCGAAATCGGGATATAACAAATATTTTTTTCGCACCTGCTTGAACGCATTCAGATCATCCTGCCAGCTTAAACGAATTTCTTTTTCAGTAAGTCCTGCCTTAACCTGTTGCATCAATTCAGCATTACCGGCGAGTTTGTTGAAGAAATTGTTTTCCAGAAAAAATTTGGTTTGGTCACTAAAATCTGCATAACTCGTTACTAACGGTGTCAGCCATAAATTGCCTCCAAGCGCATCCACTAAAAATTCGGCCTTCATTGATCCCGGGTGTTTGCCATAACACATTTGATTCATGAATGGCGGAGATTTTGATCCGGGTCCTGATTTTGGCGTGAACTTAATATCCGGTGCTCCCTCGTGTCCAAATTCTTCAGGTAGATAAGGGCTGCCATACATTTCAAACGGTTTATCTGTGCCTCTGCCTACGCTCACATTTGTTCCTTCAAACAAACACAATGAGGGATATAAGTATATCGCTTGCATGGAGCGGAGGTTCGGGCTCGGAGGAATGTTCAGGGTGTATTTTTTTGTGTGATCATAATTTGCGCATGTGATCACCCTGAGTTTGCAACTTGCTTTATTCGGTAACCAGCCTTCACCATTGATCATTTGTGCATATTCGCCGATGGTCATGCCATGCACAATAGGCACCGGATGCATGCCTACAAAAGAACTATAGGCAGGTTCAAGCACAGGGCCATCTACATAAAATCCATTGGGATTGGGCCTGTCAAGAACGATGAGTGGTTTATTGAATTCGGCACAAGCCTCCATTACATAATGTAGGGTGCTGATATAGGTATAAAACCGTGCGCCCACATCCTGAATATCAAAAATGATCACTTCTGCATCTGCCAGGTCGTTGAACGTAGGTTTTTTCTTGCTGCCATACAGCGAGATCACCGGAATCCCAGTTGCGGTATCTTTCGCATTCAGGATGGTGGCACCTGCATCCTCTGCGCCTCTGAAACCATGTTCAGGGGCAAAAATGGCAGAGATATTCACGCCACGGGCAACCAGTGTATCCACCAGGTGTCGATCGCCCACCACTGAGGTTTGGTTCACGACCAGTGCAATGGTTTTTCCCTGTATATCGGGCAGCCAGAGGTCCAGTTGTTCTGCGCCTGTACGTATAGTGGTATCGCTTTGTGCGGCAATAGTGTTGTGCTGCGGTGCGGAATCACTATTTTTACAAGCGCCAAGGCTTACAATTGCAGATAATATGGTGGTAATGAACATCATGCGCATGTAGTATCAAAACTAAGGCCAAAGGTACAGGAATTCAGGATGTGGTTTGAATTATTTATCAGCAGACGGATTGTCCATAACAAGGAGCGTTCATTTTCGCGACTGATCATTGGTATTGCACGGGTTGCTATTGCATTGAGCCTTGCCGTGATGTTGATCTCCACTTCATTGGTGAATGGTTTCAGAGCCACCATTAGTGATAAGGTGTATGGGTTCTGGGGACATATCAATATCGCGAAGCAGAGTTTGCGCAATTCGTTTGACGATATACCGATACAGGTGGATACTGTTTTTGAACAGCAGGTGAAGGAGATTCCCGGGGTGACCAACATACAGGTGTATGCGCGGAAAGCGGCCATCATAAAAACCAAAACGGCTATCGAGGGGGTGATCATGAAGGGTGTGGGGGCAGATTTTTCGTGGGAGCAATTCAATAAATACATTATTTCAGGCAACGGGATCACGCTGACAGATAGCGTGGTGAGTCGCGGCGCGCTGCTGAGTAAAAACACGGCTGACAGACTTGGGTTTGAAGTGGGGGATAGTGTGCTGATTCACATCATCGATCAGAAGGAAAATGGAGAATATGCACAGATGTTTCGCAAATTGCGTGTAGAGGGGATCTATAATACGGGACTTGCTGAGTTTGATCAGTTATTTATGTTGATAGATATTCGGCATATCCGGCGGTTGAATAATTGGGATGCAGAGGCGATAGGTGGATATGAGGTGTTTATTGATGACCCGGAACAACTGGAGGTGATCGAGAAATCTGTAGATAAAGCGGCTGATCCTTTTTGGGAAGTACAAACGATCAGGGATATTATTCCGAGTGTGTTCGACTGGCTTAACCTGCAACGTGTAAATGAATGGATCATTTTGATCCTGATGTTTTTGGTGGCCCTGATCAATATGGTCACCTCACTGCTGATCCTGATCCTGGAACGTACGAATATGATCGGCATACTCAAGGCCATGGGTGCGCACAATAAGGCGATCAGGCGGATATTTTTGTTGAATGCTTCGCATATCATCTTCTGGGGTATGGTGATCGGGAATGTGTTGGGGATCGGATTATGTGTGTTGCAACAGCAATTCGGCATCATTACCCTGCCGGAGGAAAGTTATTATGTATCAGTAGCACCCGTAAAAATGGATCTGCTGTGGATCGTCATGCTCAACGTATGCACCTTTGCGATCTCACTCGTGTTTTTGATCATTCCTTCATTGATCGTTGCGCGTATTCGGCCGATTAAGGCGATACGGTTTAATTAGAATTTTTGAAATACAAAGGAACGCTGATCCCGAGTGCTCGGGACGGATTGAACAGATTTGCGCGGATTTGATTTTTGTGAGTTTGATATTTTTAGATATGCTTTTGGTTAAGCCGTAACAATTAAATAAATCGCCAAGCCCAATTAACCGCAGAGGAACGCAAAGGGTCACGCAAAGTTGCGCAAAGGAAATACAAGCAAACTCTGAGAAACTCTGCGCCTAACTCTGCGCAACTTTGCGGTTAAATGCATTTAGATACAAAGGAACGCGGATCCCAAGTATTTGGGAATGTTTTCAGTGATTTACACGGATCAAATGCTTTTCCTGCTACCTGATACTTGCTACCTGATACCCTATTTCTTCGATTTATCCTTTTCATCAGGTGCCTGTTTTTCCACTGTTTTAGAGTACGGACAATGCAAACATCCATTGCCGCAACAATAGCCGCGTTTGAGCAGAAATTTGGCGGTGAGCACCATCATGCCTTGCTCGTTGTAATAATAATCCTCTCCCTGTATGAAAGTTGACGGAGGCATAAATAGGGCAAATCAGAAATAACGAATACCTGTGTAATTGAACGGCGAAATGCTCAGCAATTGCGCTTTTACATCATCGCTGATGGCTAATTGTTGAATAAAGGCGTGCAAGGTTTCTTTATTGATGGTCTGACCATTACGGGTAAGTTCCTTGAGTGCTTCGTAAGGCTGTGGGTAGCCTTCGCGGCGCAAAATGGTTTGAATCGCTTCTGCAATTACCGCCCAGTTGTTGTCGAGGTCGGCGTGAATTTTAGCCTCGTTTACCTGTAATTTTTTCAAGCCCTTGAGTACAGATTTCATCGCGATCAAAGTATGTGCCATTGGCACACCAATGTTGCGCAATACCGTGCTATCGGTAAGGTCGCGCTGCAAACGCGAGATGGGCAATTTGGCAGAGAGGTGTTCGAACAAAGCATTGGCGATACCAAAATTACCTTCCGCATTTTCGAAGTCGATAGGATTCACTTTATGCGGCATGGCAGAAGAACCGACTTCGTTCTTATTGATGCGCTGTTTGAAATAATCCATGGAGATGTAGGTCCACATATCTCTGCTGAGGTCGAGCAGGATGGTGTTGATACGTTTTAGACCGTCGAAAGCTGCTGCCAGATTATCGTAGTGTTCGATCTGTGTCGTATAGCGTTGACGTTCGAGGCCTAATCGTGAGGATACAAATTCATCTGCAAACAAGATCCAGTCGATATCCGGATAGGCAACAAAATGTGCATTGAAGTTTCCGGTGGCACCACCAAATTTTGCACTGAATGGTACGCTGTTGAATACATTGCGTTGTTTCATCAATCGTTCGATGAATACGCGTATCTCTTTACCCAACATGGTTGGTGAAGCGGGCTGCCCATGGGTGCGTGCCAGCATCGGTATGCGCGTCCATTGTATGGCCAGTTCACTCAGGGTATTTATGAGTTCCTCCAGCATCGGCGCATACACATCAATCAGGGCATCGCGAAAGCTGATAGGCACAGCGGTATTATTGATGTCCTGCGAGGTAAGTCCGAAATGGATGTATTCTTTATAGGCAGATAAGCCCAGATTGTCGAATTCCTGTTTCAGGAAGTATTCAACCGCCTTTACATCGTGGTTGATCTTTGATTCGATGGCCTTGATGGCCATGCAATCTTCAATGCTGAATTTTTTATAGATCTTGCGTAATGGACCACGATAATTTTCATCGAAATTGCGCAAGCCGGCGATAGGCAATTCGGTGAGGGCAATAAAGTATTCCACTTCCACATAAACCCTGAACTTCATCAGGGCATATTCTGAAAAGTATTGTGAAAGCTCTGCTACCTTGTCCTGGTAACGACCGTCAATGGGGCTAATATTCATCATTGCGCGCTCATCCATGCCTGCTCTGTATTAAACTGCAAAGTTAACCGAATCATGTTAATTGAGGGTTAAATGCACACAGAGGTTGCATTGCGGCCTAGCGCACACCTGACAGATCGATGTCGTGCATACAGCGAAAATGGCCCTTCGGACAAGCATCATAACCGATCTTTGAGCAGGGGCGACAGCGGAGTCCGTTTACCTCCAGGATCTTATCGAGGGTGTATTGTTGCTCCAGCGTGCCGGCATCGCCAAAGTAGGGATACATGCCAAATGCAGGAATGGTGTTCCCCCAGATACTGACCACATCTTTCTTCAATGCAGCTGCGATATGCATCATACCTGTATCGTGGGCATACACCCTGGTTGCCATTTGGAGGAGGGAGGCGCTTTGGTGTATGCTGTATTGCCCGCAGCTGTTCCATACCGGTTTGGAGGCACCGGCAACGATCAATTCACCCCGGGCATGGTCGTCAGGACCACCGATAAGCACTACCGGTTGTTGTATGGCATTGCAGAGGGCGATGGCCTTCTCTACAGGCATTTTTTTGGTGTTATGCATGGCACCGATCACAAATGCAGTAAAACCACCCGAGAAAGGCGCAGGCAATTGCTGTGGTGTGATATGCTGATCGGCGGGTATGAAATGATCCAATCCGCGACCGTCATTCACCACACCTAAATGACGAACAGTATCAAGGTAGCGATCAACAATATGTTTTTTAGGCAGTCGGTTGATCCCCAGGTGCACCAACAACCATTTTTGAAAATTCAATTTATCGAATGCCTTATAGGCAATACCGAGATTTGAACGAATAAGGAAACTGCGAAAATTATTATGCAGGTCGATGATCAGGTCAAATTTTTCAGCATCCAGTGCATCAATAAGTGCAGGCAGTTGTTTTTCTGTGAAGGGATGTATCCGGTCAATATATGGATTTGCGGAGAGCAGACCGGCAAATTGCTTTTTCGTGGCATAGTGGATCTGGGTATCCGGGAGCTGGGTTTTAAGGCAGCGCAGCACCGGCGTGGTGAGCACAATATCACCAATAGAGCTGAATCGTATGACCAGAATTTTTAGTGGCATGTGTAAATTTGCCCTAAAGTTGCGAAATGTTAGGATTAAAGTTACCCACCGACCCGCGTTGGGTCAACCTGGCGGAGAAAAGCCTGGAGGAAATACTCACCGACCATGCCTATTGCGAACAAAAGGCGGCTTCATCGTGTATTTCATTGATTCAACAGTATCCCGACTTCGAACGCATTCCCGATGAGGTATCTCCGGTGGTAACGGAGGAGTGGGGGCACTTCCGGATGGTATTGAAAGAACTCAAAAGGCGTGGCCTAAAGTTGGGTCGGCAGCGCACCGACCGATATGTGCAGGAATTATTGAAGTTTCAAAAGAAGGGCGGAACGCGACTCGAGCAATTGATGGAAAAGTTGTTGATGGCTGCTTTAATTGAAGCAAGAAGTTGTGAGCGCTTTCGATTGCTGAGTCTGGGGCTGGAAGATGAGCACCTCCGAAAATTTTATCATGAATTTATGGTGAGTGAGGCAGGGCATTACAGGATGTTTCTGGATATAGCAAATACTTACAATGACAAAGTAATCGTAAAAAAACGCTGGCAAGAATGGCTCGATTACGAAGCCGACCTCATGACCCGCTTATTGCCTGATGGGACATTGATGCATTGATTTAATTTAATTAGAATTTTACTTTCTTCATTAAATCCTCAAAAGTTTTACCGCAGAGTCACGCAGAGTTAGGCGCAGAGTTCCGCAGAGTTTGGGTAAACCAACTTTGCGCGCCTTTGCTATACCCTTTGCGTTCCTTTGCGGTTAAATGGGTTTCCGGAATTGTAAATCGCGGAGTTAGCGGAGTTGGCGGAGTTGTGAAGATTTGAAAGATAAGCCCCAAAGTAGATGGCTTTTTTCTTCTTTAATTCGAATTTCCGAACCTGTAAGTATTTTCTCTATTAATGGTGATTATCTTACGCATCAAAAGCCATCACTTCGGGGCAGGCAATTAAATAAATAAATTGTCTGCCGAAGGCAGACACATACACACAGTCCCCAGCCTGCCCTGAAGTGTAAAAATGTGCAGCAGAGCGGAGCATTTTTTCTACTTCAGGGCATGGGATGGAAGGGTCGAAGGTCTTAAGGATTGAAGAATCGAAGATTTGAAGGACCGAAGATTTGAATGTGTAAAGAGTTAAATCAACTCACGATTCACGATTCACGTTTTCTCTCACCACTCATCTGTCTTTCTTCAAAAATTCAATATTCCTTTTTAATCCGGAATATTTCGTGCGTTTAACGGCAGCGTTGCGGAATAGTTTTTTAAAGATATCTTCCGTTAACTCCTCCCAGTCCGCATTGCGCATTTTTTGCAAATCTGATGAAGGAAGAAATCTTGTTTCGGTGTGGGGTTTGGCGAATCTGTTCCACGGACATACATCCTGACACACATCACAACCAAACATCCAGTTGTCCATTTGTCCGCTGAAGGAAGTGGGTAATAATTCGTCCTTAAGTTCGATGGTGAGATAGGAGATACACTTTTGTGCATCAATAGTATAGGGTGTCAATGCGTCCGTAGGACAGGCATCTATACAGGCATTGCAGGTGCCGCAATAATCTTTTATTGGTCCGTCAGGTGCGGCATCCAGATCGCAGATTAATACGGCTAGAAAATAAAAGGAGCCGGCTTTAGGGTTGATGATATTCGTGTTTTTTCCCTGCCATCCTATACCGCTGCGTTTGGCCCAGGCTTTTTCCATTACCGGTGCAGAATCTACAAACACACGCGCAGCAATTTCTCCGAATTGTGTGCGCAGATTATCCACTATGGCATACAATTTATCTTTTATCACTATGTGATAATCCTCTCCGTAAGCGTATTTCGAGATTTTATATTGATCGGCAGATAACTCCTTGTCCTGGTAATAATTATACATCAGTGTGATTACTGATTTTGCCTCGGGCAGCAATAAACGTGGATCAATGCGTTTATCGAAATGATTTTCCATGTACTGCATCGTGCCATGTTTGCCCTGATGCAGCCATTGTTCTAATCGTCTGGCTTCTTCGTGTAGAGGTTCTGCTTTGCTAATGCCACAAAAACTGAATCCGTGCGTTGCGGCAAATTGTTTGATCTGTTGTGCGGCAATATCTGCATTATTTGCCATCAGCCGTTCTTTGAATGGCATCCGAAAGAAAAATATGCACACCGGGTTTTGCCTGCAAGGCCGTGCGCACCATTGCCTTTGCTACATCTGCGGCATGAATGCTTCTGTACTTTCTAAAGGGCCCCAGCAAAAATGGATCCATTACCTGCATCACACGTTTGCCTAATAATTCGCCTGATCGATGCTCAGAACGCGGTCCGGTAAGCAGACTAGGCCGGAAAAAATTTATGGAGTTGATTCGAAGGGCGGAAATTTTTTGTTCCAATTCGCCTTTCAATCGATTGTAAAAAATAGAGGATTTCGCATTGGCACCCATCGCCGTTTGCACATTGCAGGAGGTTGCGTGATGGTCGGCTGCCATACGCGCAATGGCATAGGGACGCGCCACATCGGCCTCATAATAGGCTTCGCGATTATTATTCACCTGTTTGAAGGTGGTACCTAAACAACAAAAAACATCGGCACCCTGAAACAGGTCGCCATACATCTCCAGGTCTTTATAGGTGGTGAGGATATTTTGTTGCCTTGGATCTGAAATCGGTACATCCTTTCGATTAAAACAGATCACCTCCTGATAGCGATCGCCCACTAAGGCCTCGCGCAGCACATACCCACCGGTCAATCCGGTAGATCCAAAAACGATCGCTCTTTTATTCCCCATATGCGTTCAAATATCTCGCTTTATTATTTCTCATACCTTATGTGTGCACATCTGCAGTCTGCTTGCGCGCTGAAAATATGCTTTTGCTAAGCAAACCTGCCGCGCACATGATCATTAATAACACTAATGGCATTCTGTCTCGTATCGCATGCATCCAATGGTCGGCGGCTCCTCCTAGAAAGAAAATAAAAAATAGAAGGAGCATTACTACTGCTTTATATCCCGACCAATTTTTCACTATCGCAAGGATACTTGCCATCAACAGCAGAATCATAAAAATGCCATCCAGTGTGGCAATGGGACTTGAGCCGAGATCAAATTGCATAAATATCGGTAATGGGGCGAGGAGGAATTGCAGAATGATAAATGGATAATCTCTGGCCATTTCCCCATAGGATTGCCAATATACGTTTCCATACCCGTACACATCTGCTTCAGCAATGCTTGTATTGCGCATATCGGCGAATGCAGTCGGGGTGAGTGGCGAGTCGAGGAGAAATTCACCCCAGAGAAACACCATAGCGATAACGATCACCGCAGTTGCAGCTAATTTTATCCATAAGGCAAAAGCCTGTTTATATAACAAGGTGCCCAATGCCACCGGTATCACCCAATAAATGCTTTCAAATTGCAACGCCACCATCACTGCACTGCCGATCAGTAAACTGCTGAGTTTTTTATGTTGCAGGTATTGTACCCAACCGGAAAAAAATATGCCAAATCCGAGGATCACAAAAGCCACCTGCAATGGAGCCGTCATAAATAACAGTGGTGCAGGCCAGAATAATACCAGCCAGGAGGCTATGCGTTCCTGACGTGCATCAAAACCGGCATCATAGCGTTTCCAGGCGCGCATCACCAGCATCACCCCGATCAGATACAACATGACACATAAATAGATATAGATGATCGGCGTATTTAAACAGACTATGCTGAAAAATAAAGAGAGATAATACAATACCAGCAAATTCACTTTGGCATCCTCGGGGTACTGACCGGTGCTCACCATAAAAGCATACCAGGAAGATTCGGGTTGCAGGGGCAAAAAGTGGAAAAAACTATCGGCCATGGTCACAAAGAAATACACCTGAAACGCAGCAACCAGCAACAACAAACTCCGGTGGTTCAGTTGCAGAAATACTTCGCCGATCTTGTACAGCACATAGGAAAATATGCCATTATATACAAAACAGAGCAGGTAATCGTACCAGGCGAGGTCTTCGAAGTAGGGTTTCATTGCGTGGTATTACTGTTTGATTTCAGTTTTCGTTTCTTGCGCAAAAATCGCAAATAAATAATTTGTCGCGCCTCAGGTAATTTCCGACTGTAATACATCTTCATGAGCAGTATGATCGCAAAGCTTGCCAGTGTTGCCAAGGCAGCGCCCATTACGCCCATTGGCGGAATGAGTATGAAATTTAATAAAATATTGATTACGGCAGCTATTAATGTGGCTTTGATGATGGGAAAGTCGTTTTTGCGTACATACAGAATGTAGTGAAATACCAAGCTGAAATTCAAGGCTACCTTAGCCAAAACCAATATGATAAAGGTGGGATAGGCACGCTGATACTCAGGATGTCCGAGAGTTTCAAGTAAGGGTAACATGATCAGTATCAATACAACACTCACGCCTAAAGTATTGTAGAATACTTTTTTTGCAAACTGGGCATGCGTTTTACGATAATGAAAATTGCTTTGGTGAAAGGACTCGATAAGTTTTGGCGAAAAGATGATGATCACGGAAGTATGCACAAAGGTTTCTACCATATTGCACATACTGGCATAAAAAGTATAAACACCCACCTCTTCCTTGCCATGATAAAAATCAATGAAATACCGGTCGGCGAATTCCACGATCTTATAGCCTACCGTTCCGACAAAGAACAACAAACTTACTTTGATTCCTTGTCCGATCCACGACCAATTCACAGGTACTTTTCTCACCGAATTGAATTTGATCTTCGACAAAAAAAACAAAGTCACCATAAAGGCCGCTACACCACCACCAAGCCAGAAGACATATACAGCTTTGAGGTTTTTCAGTGCATCAAAACCGGATGCCCAGCAAATGATCAGCAGGTAGGTCCACACACCGCTGCGCAAGAACAACACAATATTCGCTACTATCGGTCTGCTGAAAACTACAAAGGTGCGATAGGATTCCTGTGCGAGGTGTTCGAATACCAGAATGGCATAAAAGAATATCGCAAATCGCCATTCGATCACATCAAACACAAACAACAGGCCAAGGATTGGAAACAATACCGCATAACTGATCAGATAGAATACCATCTGGTCGCGCAACATGGGACTGCGTTCTGCGATCGGATAATCTAAAATGCGTCGGGTGGAGTAGGTGTAAAAATCTAATCCCACCACATATAATGAAAGCGAAATGGAAGTAGCAAATATCCCCCAGATACCGTTTTGCTCAACAGTGAGTGAATCTGCCAGAAAAATGATCAGGATAAATTTCCCCACCATGGTGGTACCTCTGATGATGAGGTTTATGGAGGTGGTCCAATCGGCGGATCTGATCTTGGTTAACAGCGACATCTGGCTTTCGGCGACTTCAAAAATGCATGATCCGTTTTGAATAGTGTTTCTGGGGCGAAAACAGGCTGATTAGGAACAAATATACGCTGTTTAACCGGTGTTAGGCTTCCGTATGCACCTTGTAGGGGATCCGTGCAAGATAGATAGCAGCAAGGATGGCAACGGTTGCACTGATACCAAAGGTAAGCGATGCGCCATAGCCTTTCCATATGGCGCCTGCTGATGCACTGGCCACAAAAGCCGCCATACTTGCTAATCCGGTATAAGCACCTACAGCAACACCGGCATCCGTTCTCGGACTGATGTTGGTGATCCAGGCTTTGGCAATGCCTTCCGTACAGGCCGCGTAAACGCCATACACACCAAATAGTGCCCAATACACCCAGATCTGACTGGTCATGGCAAATCCGGCATACACCAGTGCAAATAAAAACAGGCCCGACACAAGGGTGGTGCGAATACCAATGCGATCGGCAAGTATTCCCGCCGGAAATGCAGACAAGGCATATACCAGATTATAAAAAATATAGACCAGGATGATCGTATGATCGCTTACCCCGTTTTCTTTCATATGCAATAACAATAATACATCTGATGAATTGATCAGCGCAAATACGAGTAATCCACCAAGCAGCTTTTTGTAATTGGAAGGTGCCTGTTTGATATAATCGAGAAAACTGAACAACCGCACTTTTTCTGCACGCGGGGTGCCTGCTTTTTCTTTTAGCCGGAAAGTACTCACTACAGCTAATAATCCCGGAATAAATGCGATCAGGAACAGTAGGGTGTAATTACCCGGATAAAGAAATAAAATGCCCAAAGCCAGGAGCGGACCTAATACCGCACCAAGTGTATCCATGGAACGATGAAAGCCAAATACACGGGCCTTATGCTCCGGTGTGGTCATGGCGCTCAACATGGCATCCCGAGGTGCTGAACGCAGCCCTTTGCCTATACGATCAGTTGTACGCGCCAGAAAGATCCAAAGTGGTGCAGCAAATAAGGCCATCATCGGTTTGCTGATCGCACTTAATGCATAGCCCCATTGCACAAAGGGTAAACGTTTTTGTAAAACATCAGAACGTTTGCCAAAATATCCTTTGCTCAGGCCGGCGATCATTTCTGAAAAGCCCTCTAATATCCCGATCATCAGCACACTAAACCCAATGCTATCTAAAAATGCCGGCATGATCGGATACAACATCTCGCTCGCCATATCGGTACACAAACTCACTATACTCAAAATGAGTATCGGTCTTGTGATATAGGGCAGATATTTTGACATGCTATTCGAGACTCAAATTTTCATCACCCGGTTTATAAGCCATGTAACTCAGGATCAATTGCAACATTTCATTGGTTGATTTCATACTATCGAAGCGACCTGCACGATCAATGATCACCTGTGGGGGATGATTCGGATTATTGATGTTGTTTTCTGTATTGTCGAATGTCGCTTCTACATGAATGCGACTACCTGCAGGAATAACCACTACTTTTTTATAGGTATAAAAATATTGCCAGCGAAAATCCCATTTCGGAATATGTATGAGCGGTATGGTATCCTGTTTGGGTGTGATGGCAAAAGCTCTGAATGTTTTACCGATCAAATGCATATGCGGGTTCACCGTAAGCAGACTCATGGTTTCCTGCACCTGATAGTCGATGGTAAATGTTTTTACTTCGCCGGGGGGAATGATCAATGCGGGTACAACCGGAGAAACACCCAATGATCCAAGCAAGATCTCATAAGTAGGACGTTCAGGTGGTGTATCAGCAAAGAAAATATTGAAATGCGAGCCTGAATCGATCTCTGCTTTGGCAGACGGACCAAAATGGTAATCGTTAATAAAAAATGCACCTTTCGCAGGCATCGCAAAACCACCAATACCCGAAGGATATAAGGATGGAGAAACACCCGGCAGATAATTACAAACCAATGCCTGAAGTTGTGGCAAGCTGCCATCATCCTGATAATTGTCCATGGCAGTTTGCACGGCCTGCGCACTTTCGGTGAGGTCGGTAGGGATTACCTTTTCACCGGAAAATACATTTTTCTTGTTCAACGGATCGAATAAAATCAGATTCGCATTCATATGATGCGCAAGCTTTTTATTGCCGGGGATGAATTCTATGGTTTTTACGAAGCGAGCCTCCTCCATTTCATAAGGAACCTTCACCAGAAAAAACTGATCTGTATTATTTCCTTTCAGGGCAATATCCGGAAAAGGGATCACGAGATCCGGCACGCCAACCTGAGAACCGATCGGATAATTTGGTGGAGAAGGGATGGCCTGTGCATTTCCGATCGGACAATCCTGCTCTACCCATTTGCCAATGAGCGCGATCTCCATATCTGTCAATACGCGTTCTCCTTTAAAGGAAGTATAGCTTGGATCCGCAGGCCAGGGAGGCATAAATCGCGAACGTGTCACCTTTACAATGGTTTTCGCTTTTGCCCGCACTTCGTCATAATTGGTAAATGCGAATGGGCCTGCTGAATTTGGGCGATGACAAGGGGTGCAATTTTTATAAATGATCGGTGCGATATGTTCACTAAAGGTGACGTTTGCGGGAAGTGATTCCGAAAGCGTTTCCGCGCCGGATTCCTCTGCACCTCCACAAGCAGTGAGCATCACAGAAATGCATAAACATAAAGGCAGGAAGTATTTAGAACTCATCATGTTGAAGTATGCCTGTTTCAATAAAACAGCCCACGGCTGTTGTTTTTGTGTATGGAATTGGTGCATCATCGATCATCGCCTGCAACACGTCGCGCACATAAAACGCTGTGATCACCTGACGCTTTTGACCGAGGTCAACAGCCCAATTATCGATCGCTCCCTGATACACCAGTTTGCCATGCGTATTAAAGATAAAGGTTTCCGGAGTAGTGGTGGCTTGAAGTTTTTTAGCCAGTAAGTACATGCTGTCCGGTATCACCTGTTGATGCAACCGGTATTGTGTGGTGAAGCTATCAATTGCTGCTTGAGTAATTTGCCCAGGGAATACTAATTGAAAAACGACCTGTTGTGCACTGAACATACTATCCAGTTGATTGATGGTGCGCGAATAATTCTGACTCAAAGGACAATCGGGACTTACAAATATTAAAACGCTTGCAATATGGTCGGCAAAGACGATCTCAGGTCCGCTTGTCGCCGCCTCGGAGCCTTCGCTATGCTGCTCTTCACGGCCAGTACAGCCGAACATCAACAAGCACAAAGTGATGGCCCGGATACGCTTCATTTAACCGCGACTTTTTAAAGCGATATTGCACATTTTGTACAACATGCGGGCGCCCACTATCGCATCCCAGTCGTCGTCGCAGGGTGCAACTTCCACCAGGTCGAAACCGATAATGCTTCTTCCGCTGTTTACTACTTCATTGAGTAAATACACCGCCTGCTCATAGGAAAGTCCACCCGGAACCGGAGTACCGGTATTCGGACAATATACTTGTTGCAAACCGTCTATATCAAAACTGATATATACTTTTTTAGGTAGTTCTTCCACGATCCGTGAACAGATATCTGCCCAGGTCATACCGGTAAATGCGGCACGCTGAATTTCGTCATTAAAGTAAGTAACCACACGTCGATCAGAACCATCTATCACTTGCAATTCTGCATCACAATAATCGCGAATGCCTACCTGCACCAATTTTTTCACCTGATCATTTTTCAGTGCATTGAACATGATGCTTGCGTGCGAATAGGTAAATCCTTCGTAAGCATCGCGCAGATCACAATGGGCATCAATTTGCAATATCCCGAATCCGCCATGTGCCTCACCGAGTGCCTTGATCAGGCCCAGTGGAGTGCTATGATCGCCACCTACCAGTGCAGGAATTTTTTGATCGGCAAGTATTTTTTTTGCTGTGGCATATACATGATCATTCATCAGGATGCAGGCATCGTTGATCTCTTCCGGAATGCCGGAGATACTCATATCTTTTCCCTGCTCGAGGTGCTTGATATAATTGGCTGCTTTTTTACGCAATTCGGCATTGCGTTTATACATGGAAGGCTTTGCCTGCTGAGTGAAAATTCCGGCATGCCAGCCATTTGGATTATCGTGGTCATACAGATCGATCTGCGTTGATGCCTCCAACATAGCCTTAGGCCCTTTGGCTGTTCCGGCGCGATACGACACCGTCACTTCCCAAGGCACCGGGAAAATGACTACCGCGCTTTCATCATAGGTAAATGGCAATCCAAAGTATTGACCGTTGCCAACGCCAACACCATTCGCATCAAAGGACGCGATCTTTTGCAGTTTTTGATCCATGGGGCAAAATTAGCCCAAGAGAAGGTATTTTACCTAGCGTTTGTACACGCAGTGTTGTCAGTGGCGACGCCTTTCCTTCCAGCGATTTACCGCTATCGGTTGGTTTTGCACTGTTTCCGCTGCTGCAGCAGGTTTTTCAGCGATGATCTGCGTGGCGATAAGGGCTGCTATTTCCGCTTCATCATCCCTCCGCACATGCAATGCGTCAGGCGTAAAATAGGTTTCGATGAATTTAGTATCAAAATGTCCACTCAGAAAAGCCTCGTGTTGCATCACGTATTTCCCAAAGGGCAGGGTAGTGGCAACCCCGGAGATCCGATAATCTTCAATAGCGCGGATCATTTTTTTACAGGCGAGGTCGCGGGTTTCTGCATGCACGATCAATTTGGCAAGCAGGGGATCATAGTAGATGGGAATGGCCATGCCTTCTTCATATCCGTCGTCTACACGCACCCCATGTCCCTGCGGACGACGATAGGTGTGCAAAGTACCGATATCCGGAAGAAAATTATTCGTTGGATCTTCTGCAGTAACGCGCAATTCGATCGCATGTCCGTTAATGCGCAGATCTTCTTGTGTAAAGGATAATTTTTCTCCTTCAGCCACCAGGATCTGTTCACGCACAAGGTCTAATCCGGTGATCAATTCTGTTACCGGATGTTCTACCTGTAAACGCGTATTCATTTCCAGGAAATAATAATTCAATTGATCATCTACCAGAAATTCTACAGTTCCAGCACCGGAATAATTACATGCCTTCGCCACGCCAACAGCGCTTTCACCCATCGCTTTGCGCATCTCTGGAGATACCACAGAGGATGGTGCTTCCTCTACTAATTTCTGATGCCTGCGCTGTATGCTGCACTCGCGTTCAAAAAGATATACCACATTGCCGTGATTGTCGGCAAGCACCTGTATCTCTATATGTCGGGGCTTGGTCACGAATTTTTCGATGAACACCGCATCATTGCCAAATGCACTCAGGGCTTCACTCATGGCGCGATGCATCTGCTCCTCTAATTCATCTTCGTGTTGCACAACACGCATGCCCTTTCCACCACCACCTGCACTGGCTTTAATGAGTATGGGATAACCGGCTTTTTTAGCTACGGCTTTAGCTTCTTCAATATCGGATATCGCATGATCCGTACCCGGCACCATTGGGATATGATAAGTTTTTGCGGCCTGCTTGGCAGATATTTTATCGCCCATCATATTGATGCTGTGCGCACTTGGGCCAATAAAAATGATACCTGCATCTGTTACCTTCTGGGAAAAATCTGCATTCTCACTCAAAAAACCATAACCCGGATGAATGGCATCCGCCCCGCATGCTTTTGCAACTTCCAGGATGCGATCCATCAATAAATAACTTTGATTAGAAGGTGGAGGACCTATTTCGTATGCTTCGTCCGCAAAACGTGTATGCATAGCATTGCGATCAGCTTCTGAATATACCGCAACGGTGGTAATACCCATTTCTTTCGCCGTACGCATCACACGCAAAGCGATCTCACCTCTATTGGCGACCAGCAATTTCTTGATCTTCATATAGGCAAAGATATATAATGTGCACATCCATATATTTTTCGCAGGCTTTTAGTGCCTACCTTTGCAACATGAGCTTTTGGGGCACAGTAGGGGCGCTATTGCGCAAGGATGTATTGATGGAGTGGCGACAACGCTATGCCATCAGCGGTATCCTCTTGTACCTCTTGTGCATCGTGTTCATCATTTTCATCAGTTTTGGGCAGGGGGTGCGCGGACCAGTCTGGGTGGTGCTGTATTGGATCATCATCCTGTTCACCGCGGTCAACGCCGTGGCTAAAAGCTTTTTGCAGGAAGGGCAGGGGCGGATGTTGTACTACTATACCCTCGCTTCTCCTCAGGCGATCATCCTGGCCAAGATCCTCTATAACATGGGTATCATGGTGCTCATGGCATTTTTGGCTGCAGTATTGCATGCGATCACCAGCGGGTATCCTATTGTGGACAGTCCGAGTTTCG
>JAYRVB010000502.1:0-2067 GCA_041918775.1 Chitinophagales bacterium | reverse complement strand
ATTTCTTTCATCTGCCCTGAATTCGACGCGTTGCATATCGAGTGTTTCAAATGCGTACTGCAGCAATAAGTATTTACAACTTTTGTTTACCCGACTTCCCCAATGTGCTTTGCCATACCAGGTGTAGCCGATCTGCAACGTATTTTGTTGATATTGAATATCGTAATAGCGTGTGCTGCCGGCAAATTGTTGCAACACTTTATTGTATACAATAAACGGGAATTCTTTTCCGGCGGCGCGACCCACCAATGCTGCGCGGATATACGCATGCAGGTCATCACTATTTTGGATCTGCATCAGACTGTATTGCCAAAGGTCGGGTTCTGTTTCTGCAAAATTTTGCAGAAGTTGATGATCAGATTCCTGCAGGGCGCGCAGTGCAACAAATTCATTTTCCAATGTGAGGTCTAAAGGGATCATGGTTTGTCTTTACGCCATTGCCAGTAAATATACGGGTAAATAGGCACGGGAATGCCCTGATAGGTTTGCAGATCGGGAAAATAGCCATTGATGGAAACCAGTTCAACGCGCAGGTTGCGCAGAATACCAAAGCGATTTTTGTAGAAAGGTGCAACGCGCATGCCGTAGGTGAACATGCTTTTGCGCGGTACATTTTCAAGAAAAGAAAGTGTGGCACCATAATTAAAGGCAGCATGATAACTGATCCATGGTGAAGGGCGGAAAACGACACCAATGGCACCATTCGGATTCCAGCTTTTATTAAATGTTTTTGTGCGTGGCTGTAAAGTATCGGTAGTTTCCATGATCAGCGTACCGATATAATCTACACCAAGCGATGCATGCATATACCAGTTGTTGCCAAACTGATAACTGATAACGGGTTTGCAATGAAAGTATGCACCATCTTCCCACACATGTGTTGTTTTTGTTTCAAACCTGTCGAGGGTATCCCAAAAGTATATAAACATCGCTTCCACGGCGATGGTTGGCACAGCGTCGTGTTGTTCGTTGAACCGATAACGCAAATTGAAACTGGGGATGGGTTTGCGCAATGGTGTAGCTAGTCCGCCTATCCAGGGCAATAGATCAATTTGTGTAGTGAGTTTGTCGGTGATGCCATAAAACATCCAACTTGGAAAAGGGAGCGTTTGCAGTGATTGTCCGTATATCCATTCGCCCTTTTGTAAGGTATAAGCAGTAATGCAATCTACCGGGTGCAGATAAGCGTCATCGTGCAAAGGATTTGTGCGCAAGCTGTCGTTTTGTGCACATGCAAGCTGCGCCATCAAAATACATATACAGGTGATGCTGTTGCGCCACATGCTAATCATGAAGTATTTTGGTGAATAGCATCAGCTCTTCAGGATCATTTGGCAGTCTGGTGAATTTTACGAATGCAAAACCGAGTTTGCGCAATAAGTTTTGTGAAGCCGTATTCGCTTCAGTAGTAATGGCGTCGAGTTGTTTGATGCCATATTGCACTTTTGCTGTTTCCATCAAAGCAGTGCTTGCTTCCAGTGCATATCCCTGTTGTGTGTGTTCGGGAAGTAAGGCATAACCGATATCAGCATGATCTAATCCCTCTCGCACATACACACCACATACCCCTACGCGCACACCGTCTGCGTTTCTGACGATCGTATTGTTGCTATACCCACGTTGCTCAAGTTGCGGCAACATGCGATTGCGAATGTATTGCTCAGCATCTTCAATAGTGCGCACACCGCGATCACCAATATGTGTTAACCATCCGGGTGAATTCAATAAAGCACAAATGAAATCAGCATCTTCTACTTGTGTAGGTCGAAGGGTGAGGCGTTCTGTTGCTATGGGCGGATATGGTTGCATGCGATGTGGTGTCGAAGTGCGGCGCTTGTGTGCGTTTTAGTGCGGTGGTGCGGTAGTGCGGCGGATGTGTTTATCCCGCTGTGGCGGGATGTCGCTGCGCTCCATGTGTTTGTTTGTTCATGTGTTTTGATCGATATTTTTTTATTCAAGAGACACCACCGCACCGCCGCACCACCGCACTTATTACTCCTGCTGTTGTTTTTTTCGCTCCAGTTCTTCCTGTTTCGCGTAGTGAGATTCCAGGTAGTGGCGATTTTT
>JAYRVB010000501.1:0-2145 GCA_041918775.1 Chitinophagales bacterium | reverse complement strand
GGTAAATGCAAATACGACACCCAGGATGACCAGTACCAGACCTAAGGTTCCGGTAACTGTGCCACTGAAATACAAGAGCGCAAATACTACTGCCAAAACCAGGCGGATGATGCGATCGACTGAACCAATATTCTTTTTCATTGTGATATGTTTTAGTTTATGGATTGAATGATCAAGGCAATGACAACCACGATGGCGATACAAGTAAGACACATCAGTATGAATTTCCTGTACATCATGTATTGTTGCCTTTGATACACCAAAGGTAGGAGCGGAGGGAAGGCTTATCTTGTGACTGCGGTCACATCAAACGAGAACTTTTATTCCGTCGTGTCCCGAACTGATCAGTCCTTCGGATTCCAGTCGCTTGAGCAGTCGGGAGATCACCTCTCTGCTGCTGGCCAGGTCGTTGGCGATCTCGCGATGGGTGATTTTCAGGTCTTTGGTATGCAAAACGCGTGCACGATTCTGCAGATATTGCCAAAGGCGTTGATCGAGTTTTTCGTAGGTGAGTACACTGATGGTATCGATGAGGTCGCGATATCTGTCGTTGTACAGATCGAGAAATAATTTATTCAAAGTAGGGAAACGAATGAGCCACAATTTCACATCATCTGCATTGAGCAGGAGTAATTGTGTTTCGGTTTCGGTGAATGCCGACACATTGCTTGGCTCATTAGATAAACCAAAAGCAAAGGACATGATGCAGCTATCGCCTGGTTTGATATAATAGAGGAGCAGGTCTTTTTCGCCATTTCCTTTGATCACTTTGAGCAGTCCATCGAGCACGATGGGTATGGTTTTTATATATTGGCCTTCGCGAACGATCTGTTGTTGTGCGGGGATGACCACTTCCTGACTCTTATCAAGGATCTGCGTAAGCAGGTCTTGTTCCAGAAAAGGTAATTTTTTTTGAAGGGTGTTTAGATCGATCATGGTGTTCGTGCCTTTTTGCGCAAGGATTTAAGTTTTTCTTTTTTAGCCGCACTGATTTTTTCCGTAGCCGAACTAAATGCAATAGCAGATAGGTCGGCATAATGTTTTTCGAGGAAGGCCAATGTTTCTTTCGGATAAATGTGTCCGGTTTCGCGCAAACACCAGCCTATGCCTTTTTGCACAAATACATCTGTGTCGTGCAACAAGGGACGCACCAATGCCGTGATCCTGGTAAAAGCGGGATAGCGTTTGCGTGCGCGTGCATAATTCAGCAAGCTCAATACAGATTGTCGACGCTCCCAGGGGTTTGTCGACTTGTTCCAGTTGCGCAACACCGGATATACCATTGCAGGCATTTGTTCATGCAAAACGGCAAAGTAATGCGTGAGCTGATCGCTGTGCGCCCAGTTGTCGACACGCTGTAACCACTCCTGCATTTCATTGAAGAAATATTCAGGGGCTGCACTTTTTATATATTGATTGCAAAAGTAGAGTCCCTGCGTCATCACATCGTGATATTCCGAGCTGAACCAGATATACTTCCAGTATATATATTGTTCTTCAGTTGACTGTCCGCTAAATGTATATCCCTGTTTATGCAATTGTCGGGCAATAGGTGTTTTTACACCGATCACTTTGAATTGCGTGCCAATATATTTTTGCAGATCGAAATACGCATCTTTTGCAGGTGCGGTTTTATGTTGATGCAGCACATTTTCTACTTCTATGCGTGCTGCCAATAGTTGTTTTGCTGAGGCCATGACTTAACAAAAATTAACACGGTTCACTTCAATGGCAAGTATAATAGAAATAGATTTAACCTAAAATAGAACCTATGCAAAAAATGTTTACAACCTTTTGTGTTGCTGTATGTCTATTGGCTTCGGCCAGGATTTCGGCGCAACTGACCCTGCCACCGAGCGGCGATAATCAAATGTCGGCGGTCACCCAGTGGATGGGTCCGGTGGAGGTGCACATCACTTACAGTTCGCCTGATGTGCATGGTGCTTTCGGTGAAGATCGCACCGGGCATATCTGGGGTGAACTGGTACCTTATGGCTTATCGAATCTGCAATTTGGGTTTTCTACAGATGCGAATCCATCACCTTGGCGAGGCGGCGCCAATATGAATACGACTATTCGATTTTCGCATGATGTAACTGTTGAAGGCAAACCATTGAAGGCCGGTGTATATGGCTTGCATTTTAT
>JAYRVB010000500.1:0-1769 GCA_041918775.1 Chitinophagales bacterium | reverse complement strand
TCCCTATCTTTGCGCCCACAAACTCATTATATGTATAAACTTGTAACCATTTGCGCCATTCTGATGGGCATGGCCGCTATCAGCTCTTGTGGTGGTGCAAAAACCTCACGCAACGTAGAATTGAAGGATGCTCAGGACTCGATCAGTTATGCGATAGGTATGTCCATTGGACAGAATTTTAAAGATCAAAAACTCAATGAGATCGACGCCGATGTGCTTGCGGCGGCCATTGGGGCAATATTGTCGGAGGATACCACCAGGTATCAGATGCACCCTGACAGCCTGTATAACTTTATCAGCAAGTATATGGAGGATAAACAGAAGAAGATTGCTGAGGAGGAAAAAGCCGAAGGCGAAAAGTTTCTTGCTGACAATGCAAAGAAGGAAGGCGTAACCTCCCTGCCGAATGGCCTGCAATATAAAGTGATCAACACCGGAACCGGCGCTTCACCAGTTGAAGGTGATGTGGTTTCTGTGTATTTCAAAGGCACCTTCATTAATGGTGAGGAGTTTCAAAGCACCCCTCCCGGACAACCTGCCACATTTATGCTCGAGGAGGTGATCGCCGGTTGGCGCGAAATCCTGAAATTGATGAAAGTAGGCGACAAATGGACCGTATATGTGCCTGCTTCAATGGCCTATGGTGAAACGGGCAATCGCGATGTGATCCCACCGCATGCCACCCTCATTTTTGACATGGAACTTCTGGAAGTAGTGAAACCATAAACCCATTCCAAGGGTGAAAAATACGGGCTGTTGTAGTTTTTCTGCTGCAACAGCCCTTGTTGTTTGTGGGAATAGTATGACACATTCACTTAACAATTGCTTAACTTTAGCTCCTATTTTGCGTTTTCTATGGTAAAAAATCTATTTCTCCTCACTTTTTGCACCATTGTGGCTATTGCCGTGCAAGGACAATCAGTAGCAATCTCAGAATTCAACTATAACTCTGATACTTACAATAACTCCGGCGACTGGGTCGAACTCCATAATTACGGAGCAAGTTCGGTGAACATCGGCGGATGGAAGATCAAGAATGAATTGGGCGCTACCTACACTATACCCGGAGGCACCAATCTGGCGGCCAATGCGTATCTGGTGGTTGTAGAATGGATCGATACCTTTTTGATGGTGCATCCGGATGTAACGAATTACATCGGCAACATGGCCTTCAACCTGGACAATATGGCCGGAAGTGTATTGTTGTATGATAATGTGGGCGCTCTGATGAAACAGATCAACTACGTGGATTCTGTACCCTGGCCACGTGCATCTGATGGGTATGCTCCGACAGTGCAGATATTGAACGAAGCGGGTGATGAAAACGACCCTGACAACTGGATTGCAGGATGCGTGTTGGGAACACCCGGCGCAGCCTATACACCCTGCGATTACGACCTTATCCTTACCGAGATCAATTATAATTCATTGTTAGGCTACAATCCCGGCGACTGGGTTGAATTATATAACAGAGGCAGTTCCTCCATTTCACTCAGCGGCTGGATCCTACGCGACTCCCGCAATGTAAATGCGTATTTGATCCCCTCCGGAACGAGCCTTGCCCCAGGACAACGCCTGGTGATCAGCGATAGTCTGGAGAGTTTCACGGTGATCTTTCCAAGTGTTTCAAATGTGATCGGCGAACCCACCTTCCACTTTTCCAATAGCGGAGATGCGATCAGGTTGTATGACAATACCAACAAAATAAAATACTGCGTTCGCTATAACGATAATGACCCCTGGCCAACAGACGCTGATGGCAGTGGATT
>JAYRVB010000499.1:0-4525 GCA_041918775.1 Chitinophagales bacterium | reverse complement strand
ATATGCCTATTGCGATGGGTTGATTCCTTCGGAGTTGGCCGAGGGCACACTTGCTTATAACGACGATTATTGCGATTTCCTGGCCCGGTTGTTGGCTAATTTGACTGCCGGCGATGAGGTATATATCCGCATCGGTGATGCAGAAACAGATTGTGTTGGTGAAACGATAGAGTGGTCGTTGGATTTTATCGGTGCTCCGGAAGGATGTACTGATGCCTATGCCTGTAACTATAATCCACTGGCAATGGTGAACGACGGCTCTTGTATTTATCCCGGCAATCCTGATTGCCCTACAGGTCCGGACCTGGTGTTGGATGAAACCTACTTCGATGGAGATATCGGTGCCGGTTGGGGATCTGATTTCCAGATAGGCACAATTGATGCAGATGCCGGATATAATGAATGTTATATCGAAGAAGGTTCATTGACCGGAACAGGCATCCGTACCATTATCAAATTTGGTATCAAAATATGGAACCTCGGCGATGAAGATTACCATATCGGCACTGCTGCGGAAAATCCCTTCCTTGTATTTGATCCTTGTCATGGCCATAACCACTATATCGACTACGGTGAATACCTGCTTTATGATTCAGTGGGAAATGAATTACCGGTAGGACATAAAAATGGTTTTGCCGTAATGGACCTCTGTGGCATGGGCGGCTACACCGGGGCGGATATGGGTATTTCTTCAGGTTGTTACGATGTATATGGCATCGGCACCGGCGGTCAGTGGATCGATGTTACCGATGTGCCTGATGGTACGTATACTTTCGTGGCTCGCGTTAACTGGACCAATCACCCTGATGTGGATGGCCGTGTAGAAGTGAACCTCTCGAATAACTGGAGATCCCGCTGTATCAAAATTTGGCGCGATGTAGATGGCAATATCAATGCAGAAATGGTAGATGATTGCCCAACCTTTATCGATTGTCTGGGTGAGATCTGGGGTACTGCACATTATGATTGCGAAGGCAATTGTAACGGATGGCATGACCTCGGCGATGTAAATATGGATACCACACGCCAGTATGATGATGTAGGTATCTATGTTGAGGATATTTTAGACAATACCATCATTGCAGACATGTGTAATGATGCCAACAACGATAGCGATATCGATGTTGTGGATGCAGCCCTTGTAATGGGTTGCGCCAATGAATCTTTAGGATTTACGCATGATCAAACCTTGTGCGATCTGCCGATATCATTGATGAATACATCAGACACTGTGACTTACAGCATTGGTGCAGTGAATGCCGCATTTGGTTATCTGGATATTTATAGTCACAACCCGAGCGCTCGTGTATTGGGTGCCCAGTTCAGCATGGATGGCATCACCATCGATTCAGTGGCTATACTGTGTCCTGAAACATTCGGTGAAAATTATCAGATCACCTATACCGATGACGAAGTGATCGCTTTAGGGTATAATGAAGTGCCTTATCAAATTCACTTTGAACCTATTCCTACATTCCGAATTTTCTATACGACCACGTATCCGGCAAACATTTGTATCAAAACATTTACTGCTGCCGTGAACGAAGATTTTGAAGAAGTAGTAACTGCACTTGCTGATAACTGTGTTGCAGTAGAAAGCCCTGATGATATTCAGATCTATACAGCAGATCCATTCCACATCATGCTGCAACCAAATCCTTTCAATACTTCAGCAGAATTGACATTTGATAACCCTAATCATACATCCTTCATGTTGGTGATCACCGACATTAATGGCAATGCCATCAACATGGAGCAAACCACCGGCAGCCGTTTTACCATTCAAAAAGGCAACCTGCCGGCAGGTGTTTACCTGTATCGATTGACAGGCGATGACGCCAGTCAGTCAGGTAAGTTTGTGATCTATTAAATGTAGGTCCCGCTTACACACACGAGCCCCGGGAGAGGAGACCGGGGCTTTTTTTATATACTATAGCGTATCTTCGCCCTATGCGTATTGGATTTGATGCGAAACGGATATTCCAAAATGCCACCGGTTTAGGCAATTATAGTCGTGCAGTGGTAAAAAATCTGGCCACGCTGTGTCCTGAACATGAGTATTTCCTGTTCACACCCAATGCCAGTCACCGATTACCCTTCGACGTGGCCAACAATGTGCATACAGTGGTTGGGAGAGGATCGGTATGGCGGAGTTTTGGTATTCGCCGTGATATGATACGCAATAAGATCGATGTATTTCACGGATTGAGCAATGAACTTCCCTTCAGCATCAACAAAGCAGAAGTGAAGAGCGTGGTCACTATCCACGATCTGATATTCGGTTTGTTTCCACATCATTATCCGGGTGTGGACAGAACGGTGTATGAACTCAAAACCAAATTCGCCGTCAATCATGCCGATGTGATCATAGCCGCCAGTGAAAGCACCAAACAAGACATCATCAAAACATATCACACTTCACCGGATCGTATTCGTGTGGTATACCAAACCTGCGATGATATTTTCTTTCAAGCACCTAAACCCCTTCCGGATACGTATGTGTTGCCGGCACAATTCATGTTATATGTGGGTAGTGTGACAGAAAGAAAGAACCTATTGGCTGTGGTAAAAGCGTATCAGCATATTCCTGTTTCTGAACGTATCCCCTGTGTGATCGTTGGGCAGGGTAAACGCTATGCAGATGAAGTAAAAGCTGCGATCAAATCGCATGGGTTTGATCAGTGGTTTATTTTTATGGAGGATGTGCCTACCGACTATTTACCCGGGTTGTATGCCAGAGCTACCTGTTTTATTTATCCGAGTTTATATGAAGGATTCGGCATACCGGTGCTGGAAAGTATGGCAGTGGGATGTCCGGTATTAACCTCTTCAGTATCGAGTTTGCCGGAGGTAGGTGGTGATGCTGCCTTGTATTTTGATCCGGAAGATCCGGCACATATCGCATTGCATATTCGAAACATGATCTCAAGTCAGCAATTGCGTGAGGAACTGATCGCGAGAGGTAAAGCAAGGTGTCAGCAATTCGACAAGGTAAAGCTCACCAGGCAACTCATGGATATTTACATGAAATAAGCTTTAGTATCGTTTCACGAAAAGGTGTTTACATGCGTCTACTGTATTTCATTAGCCTGTTCCTGTTTATTGCTGGATGTAAAAATGATGTAATTCCGGAAGATACCGGATATCAGCAATATGGCACACCATTCGCCGAAGTGCCTGGGGTGGAGGAAATGATCATGTACGAAGTGAATTTGCGTGCCTATAGTGTATCAGGTGACCTGTCGGGGGTGATCGCAGACCTTGATCGACTCGCCGCCATGCATATCAACACACTCTGGTTAATGCCCATTTATGCGGAAGGTGTTTTGGATGCGGTGCATTCGCCTTATTGTATCCAGGATTATAAAAAAGTGAGTCCCGAATATGGTACGCTGGACGACCTGCGTACTTTATGCGATGAAGCACATGCCAGAGGTATTGCGGTTGTACTCGATTGGGTGGCAAACCACACATCGTGGGACCATACCTGGATGGCAAATCCGGATTGGTATACGCAGAATGCATCCGGTGAGATCATTTCACCACCCGGTACAAATTGGTATGATGTAGCTGACCTCAATTTTGCTAATGCCGACATGCGTGCAGCCATGATCGATGCCATGCGCTATTGGGTACTCGAAGCAAACATAGATGGATACCGATGCGATTATGCAGATGGCGTGCCTGCAGAATTTTGGCAACAGGCCATAGATAGTTTACGTGCTATTCCCAACAGAGAGATCATCATGTTAGCAGAGGGCAGCTATGCTTCGCACTACACTGCAGGATTTGATATGACCTACAGTTGGGATTACTATGGCACTTTACAGGAGGTTTTTGCGGGTGCCCCGGCATCTGATGTATACTCAACCAATAATGCTGAGTATGCTGATGTGCCGTTTGACAAAGCGCTGTTGCGATTTACCACCAACCACGATGAATCTGCCTGGAATACTTCACCGATCAATCTGTTTGGCGGTGAATCAGGTGCACTGGCAGCTTCGGCAATGACCATTTTTATGCGGGGTGTGCCACTCATCTACACAGGGCAGGAGACAGGCAGAGTTACCAATACACCATTTTTCAGCCAATCGCCAATTGACTGGACGGCCAATCCGGATATGCAATTGGCTTATACAGAAATGTTGACCGTTTATGACGAACTATCAGCTGCCCGAACCGGAGCGATCTCCACATATAGTCATCCGGATGTATTTTGCATTAAAAAAACTTCGGATACTGAATTCGTCGTGTTGGTAAATACAAGAAATACTATTGTCAGTCACACCTTGCCAACACCATTAAAAAACTCGAATTGGACAAATGCGATAGATGGCACGGCTGTATCGCTTGGAACAGAAATTGTATTGGATCCATATGCTTATTTGTTATTAAGGCGTTAGTGATGTAATTCATACAGCGCTCTGTGAAAACCTGCTTACGCATCAGCATTTTTATTGTTATCCTCCTGAGGATACTTTTGGGATGGATGGGGTATAAATATCCCTTTCTTACCCCTTGGTAT
>JAYRVB010000498.1:0-4986 GCA_041918775.1 Chitinophagales bacterium | reverse complement strand
GTTCGGATTATCCCCATTGCTACATTCAGAATGGATGAAATCCCGCGGTGTCATCAATGGCATTGATTATGATTACTGGAACCCGATGACCGATCACTATCTCAAGGTCAAACTGAAGAAAAGTGTGCATGAGTGGAAGCAGGAGAATAAGGAAAGCCTGCTCACCGAACTCGATATGCCGACGGATCTGCCCCTGCATATTTTCATCGGACGGATGGTGTATGAAAAGGGAATTGATTTTCTCGCCGGCCTCATCTACCGTTACATGATCTATCGCCGGGATGCCTGCTTCATCATCCTCGGTACCGGTGATGGCCAGATCGAAGAACAATGCCGGATGCTGGAGCGCAACTTTGCACCGAATGTCCGGGCACTGATCATGTATAATGAAGGCGTCGCCCATAGATTATACGCCGCAGCTGATTTTCTGTGGATGCCCTCGAGGACAGAACCTTGCGGCTTGAACCAGATGTATGCCATGCGGTATGGTACGGTGCCGATTGCACGCGCTACAGGTGGCCTGCTCGATACGATCGATCCCTTTGATGGCAGCACCGGTGATGGCTTTCTCTTCCGCGACCTCGAAGATTACCAGGGGATGTGGGGCATTGAGAGTGGGGCACGACTCTTTTCAATGACGGCACTGCACGCCAATGTCCGTGAAAAAATTATGCAAAAAGACCTGAGCTGGGAGCATTCGGCATCCAAATATCTCCAGATTTACTATGAAATTATTAAATGACTTTCCTTCAATTCTATTCGGTCCAATTAAACCGAAAATTATCACCTGACTGACCGACCGATCTATCCAAAATATTACTTATAAACCATACCTACTGTAAATCATTCTAATTAACTCCTCTGCTGTTTCCCTCAACATCAATCTTTGATTAAATTGCCATAAGAATTCGTTGGTATGCAAATCTAATTGCGGAATTTGCAAGTGTAAGAGACCTGCAAGCTAGACCGGAGATCTTTTATTTCATACTTGAGAGGAAGTTTTTAGACCCCAATAATGTATTGAGACTCCCTAGGATGACTAAAGGATTGAACTACCTAGTAGCATGCATGTGATCTTAGAAAATCCCAATAATATGTTAACGACCTTGACTTCTCTTGTAAAAAGGAATACTTTTGAAAACAAGATTTTAATGGTACCATTTTCACTCCTTTATTGGCATAATTCCTCAATTGAATTAATGTAAGTGGAGTTCTGAAGCCATTAATTGCCCAAGTAAGAAATTAATTATCATTAAGTTCTTTTTTCTAATGAAAAGGTATGTTATTTATTGCCTACTGCTCACCCCTTTTCTTACAAAATGTTGTCTTGGTAATGATAGTTATCAAGATGATGGACCAGCAACCACCCAATTGGTAAATCGCGGAGGCTGCGAACTTCTGACAGTTGAACAAGCAGATTCCATGGGAATTTTACACAATTATTATCTAAGTGAATTGATTTCAAGTCTTACCTGTGAAAACATTTCGCGCTTAGATGATATCAATCAAGCAAGAACCACCGTTATCGCAAATGAAGATTTTGATGCTGAATTGGTCGACGACTTGTTTGATATGGTCCGTGACACGAATTTTGATTTAACAGACTTCTCTTATCTATTTGAGGACTTCAACTCAGTTCAAGCCTTTCTGGATGCGATATCTGATGTAATAGTCGATGGCGAAGATATGGAGGAGATATCGGATTCATTAACCGTATTCAGGACCAGGGCATTGTCAAATCTTGAATGCTTGGATCTTAGTTACATTCTTACATCCATTTCCGTGGCCAGTAACTCTTCACATTTTTGGTTACCTGTGGAGGATGGTGGACTTGGACGAAATCCCTGTAATATGTCATCCCAAAATCCATGCTCAAGGGGTGTGATACAGGATGATGTTACTTCCGCTGGAATCTCCTTGGTTGGATGGCTTTTCTTCGGAACTGGGCCAGAAATTCCACTTGCTGAATTGGCCTTTAATGGAGCGGCTGGTTCTTTTTTGGCTAGAGGATTACCTCCTTGTTATTCTGGTAGCGGTGGTGGAAGCTGGTAAGGCATGAACGGATTTCATTATATTTGAAGCATTAAATTTACTTGCCATGAAAATTGAAAGGCCCGTCATATTTGAAAATCCGATTTCAAGAGTGGGCATGACCATAAAGATTATGCTTCTTGGTTTCTTGCTTATTTCATTTATAGACTCCATGATATATAATCAACCTGTATCTGAAAATATGATGTATCATGGTTTGTACGCCCTTCTCTTCAGCTTGTTTTGGACTGTTCTTATTCCAACCATGAGACAGTACAAAATCCTATTCAAAGGTGATCCACGCAAGTATTTTTAGTGACCGATCGGTTCTTAAAAGAGTTGAATGGCGATTTGCGAATTAGTAAGTCGCCATTTTTTTTGTACTGTGCTTGCCTCCACCTCCTTGACTTCATCATACATCTTACCTCATTTCTCAAAGCACTAGGTGATCGCAATCTTCTAAAAGGTACATCTGGGGACACTTTGAATTGACAAAGGCATAGAATTAAGGAATGGTGAAAACCGCCGTGGAAACAGCATGTATGATGAAATAAAATTCAATACCTTTCCAATGATCAAGCGCTCCAGCTAGGATACACATACTATAAGAAGGGGAATTTACACCTTAAAATACCGGAGCGCCTATATAACGAACTGATAATAAATAAGATATGGTATTCTCCATATGTATCATGAAATAATGCCAGGCACCTCTCATGCGTAATCTCAACCGCGAAGTCCTTTGCGTCATCCTCGGCGGTGGCGCCGGATCCAGATTGTATCCCCTCACCGCAAGGCGTTCGAAACCGGCTGTCCCTCTGGCAGGGAAGTATAGGCTGATCGACATCCCCATCTCCAACTGCCTCAACTCCGGGTACAACCGCATCTTCGTCCTGACCCAGTTTAATTCGGCATCACTCAACCGGCACATTAAAAACTGCTATCACTTTGATTCATTCAGCCATGGTTTTGTCGACATCCTCGCAGCCGAACAAACCCCTTCCAATAAAGACTGGTTCCAGGGCACAGCCGATGCGGTGCGCCAGGTGATGACCCGGCTCGATGATTACGATTACAATTATGTGCTGATCCTCTCCGGCGACCAGTTGTACCGCATGGACCTCGAGGCATTCATGAACCAGCATATTGAAAAGAATTCCGAACTCACGATTGCCACGATTCCGGTAGTGGCGGAAGAAGCCACCGGATTCGGGATCATGAAAGTCAACCAGAACCTGGAGATCGAGCGGTTTATCGAAAAACCTTCAGCGGATATTTTACCGGAATGGACCTCCGACATGCCGGAGAAATACGCGAAGGAGAAAAAGAATTACCTGGCCTCGATGGGGATCTATCTCTTTAAAAAGGAAACCCTCAAGCAACTCTTTGCGCTCAGCCCGTCAGAGCATGATTTTGGAAAAGGCATCATTCCTTTCGCCATCAACAAATTCTACAAAGTCCACAGTTATGCCTATGATGGATACTGGACCGATATCGGGACCATCAAATCCTTTTTTGATGCCAATCTCGAATTGGCAATGCCGCTTCCCCGGTTCAATCTGTATGACGCTAAAAATCCTGTTTTCACGCGATCGAGAATGCTTTCCCCGACGAAGATCCTCGGCACCACCTGTACCCAAATCCTCGTGGGCGACGGATGTATCATCAATGCCAAAGAAGTCAGCCAGTCGGTGATCGGCATCCGGTCGCGGATCGGCCGGGGCACCGTGGTGCGGCGCACGGTGATGATGGGAATGGATATGTATGAAAACCTCGAAGATGTGCTTTCCCACAAAATCATCCCGATGGGCATCGGTGAGGATTGCCATATCGAAAATGCCATCCTGGACATCAATTGCCGCATTGGCAATGGCGTGACCATCAAAGGTGGCAGCCATTTGCAGGATGTCGAGACCGATTCCTATGCCATCGTTGACGGCATCGTGGTGCTCAAAAAGTCCGTCGTGATCCCGCCCGGTACGCGGATAGGTGATGTTTGAGCTGCGAATCCGTAGCTTTGCACCCGCCCTTTTATTATGCACCACATCATCGTACCAGTCGATCTCTCGAAAAATTCGAAGGAAGCCCTCAATTATGCCGCCCACCTGGCCGCTGCCGGAAAGATGGGAATGACGGTCGTCTTTGGCTACAGCCTCCTCGAAAAAGCGATCCGGTATACCACCAAGAAAGGCCAGGTCGATAAGGACCCTGACAAGTGGATCCAAAAACGGATCAGCAAGATCCAATCCAAAAACCCTGACCTCAAGATCCAATATAAGATCATCAAAGGCGAAATCCTCGACAGCATCAAGCGTTTGGTTGAACTGTATGAAGCCGATCTCGTGGTCATGGGCTGCCAGGGCAAAGATGAAAACCGCGACACCTTCCTTGGGACCACCGCCGGGGCCATGGTGAAGACGACCAATATCCCGGTCCTGCTCATCCCTCCCCGATTCAAGTTTCACGGGATCAACAAAATCGTCTTCGCGGTCAAGAACACATCGGTTCGGTTTATGGGCACACTCGAACCCGTCATCAGCCTCAAACAAATCTTCAAGCCTCAGGTCCAGATGCTGCATCTGGGTGCCGATCCGGATCCCATACCGGACCAAAGCTTCAGTATCCTGCAGCTCATCAACGACATCACCCGGTACGGGAATGACAATTTCAATGAAAGCATCCATGAATACCTGGACCAGCACCATGCCGACCTG
Source organism: Chitinophagales bacterium (assembly GCA_041918775.1). Taxonomy (GTDB): domain Bacteria; phylum Bacteroidota; class Bacteroidia; order Chitinophagales; family BACL12; genus UBA7236. The sequence goes on along the minus strand of JAYRVB010000498.1, from coordinate 241 downwards.
CTATGTGTCATCCGGAGGAAAAGGGGCTTTTTAGAAAAGACCTTGGGGCCCACCCGGACACCCGCCTCGAAGTTTAGTACGGACATCCCGGTATTGGTACTGATAGGAGAAGATTATTGATTCATCAGGCCTCAAAAGTCCTCTGGTAGAAAGGTATTTGGTGCTTTAGGAATACCCTCTACCTTTGCAACCACTTTTTTTTGACAGGAATAGCGATACATGGAGCGTAATCATATTATAG
>JAYRVB010000497.1:0-2823 GCA_041918775.1 Chitinophagales bacterium | reverse complement strand
TTTATTGAATGGCCGGAAAGCATCATGCCTTTTCTGGATCAGATACCGCATGTGCGGATCCATCTGGAAACTGCGGGGCCTGATCGCAGGCAGATCGGGGTGTCGTTGCATTAGAATCCACGATTTTGTAATTTTATACATTCCCCTTTACCCAGTATATTTAGCACATGAGCGACCCTACCCAAAAGCGCATATTGTCGGAGCTTGCTGCAGCGGCCGGATTGCAAACCATGGAGAAGTATGCCGAAGTAGAGCATAAGAAGCAGCGGTTATTCATTGGTATTCCGCGTGAGACCGCCTTTCAGGAAAATCGGGTGCCCCTGACACCGGATAGTGTGGAAACACTGGTGGCGCAAGGGCATCGTATCGTGATCGAATCCAAAGCAGGTGAAGGTGCAAGATTCAGCGATAAGGATTATGCCGAGGCGGGCGCGCAGGTGATGTACGATCGCAAACAGGTGTTTGAGGCAGATATTATCCTGAAGGTGACACCACCTTCCTTAGATGAAATGGAATTGTTCAGACAGGGACAAACCCTGATCTCCCCGCTCCATTTACCCACGCTGAAACGAGAGATCATTCACGACCTGATGAAGAAGCAGGTAACTGCGCTTGCTTTTGAATACATCAAGGATGAAAGCAATACCTATGCCTTTGTGCGCTGCATGAGTGAGATCGCCGGTGCGAGTGCTATTCTGATCGCGAGCGAATTATTAGCAGATGCCGTGCATGGTCGCGGATATTTGCTCGGAGGTTTATCCGGAATTCCGCCCACTCAGGTGCTCATTTTAGGCGCCGGTGTGGTAGGTGAATTTGCTACGCGTGCTGCGTTGGGTTTGGGCGCTACGGTGAAGATCTACGATAACAACGTATACAAACTCTCGCGACTCCAGAACAATATTGGCGAGCGCTTTTATACCTCCGTAATCAACAATCGCAGGTTGTTGAACGATATACGAACGGCTGACCTGGTGGTGGGTGCCATACATTCTGAGAGCGGCCGCACACCGGTGATCGTGAGTGAAGGCATGGTGATGGAAATGAAACCCGGAAGTGTCATTATAGATGTGAGCATAGACCAGGGTGGCTGTATTGAAACCAGCGAGGTAACCACACATTTACAACCAACATTTATCAAGCACGATGTAATACACTATTGTGTACCAAATATCGCTTCGCGCGTTCCACGCACTGCCAGTTACGCGATCAGTAATATTGCCAGTCGCACCCTTATGCAGTTCAATGAATACGGAGGATTGGATTCACTCATCAGGTCGCTGGAAGGGATACGACATGGTGTATATATTTACAGAGGATACCTCACGAATGAATATTTAGCACAAAAGATGGAGATCAAGTACACGGATATTCATTTGTTGTTGCCAAGTGTGTTGTAAGCATGCGTCGTTAGTCTGCTCATGCGCTTGGTCACAGGTTTTCACCTGCAAAATATCTGTAGCACCATATTGCCTTTCTCTGTAGTCATTATTGATACCACCGGTCACCCGGCTCAGGGTGTCCAATATCATCCGGTAAATAGATATACATCACTTGTTTTGGGCTGCTTTGGCCTGTAACTTGGTGCATATGTTGTGGCTGTATTGCATATTATGTGTGATCGCCTGCTTACTACTTGCTTTGTTGTTTTCACCTGTGTTGGTAGAAATTGACAGTGATCGCGATGTGTATCGACTGCGATATGGATTTTTTGCGGAAGGTGCACTTGTTGCCGACACAAATGGTCCGGCATTACGGCTTCGCATATTCGGGTTCCCGCGGCAATGGGGTTTGCCATCGATGTTGTGGAAGGATAAAGCTGAAGCGTCCAAATCTGCCGACTCCGCAAAACGAAAACAGGGTCGCTCGAAAAGGACTGTTTCCTGGAAAAAAATGCGTGCCGTGTTTAAAGCAATTGAATTCCGGCAATTAGAGCTCGACCTTGATACGGGTTCTTATATACGCAATGCGTGGTTGTTTCCGGTTTTTTTTCTGACGAGTAAAGGTGCACGCAAATTGCGTATCAATTTTAGTGGCAAAACGATCGTACATGCCAACATAAGGGCTATCCCCGCCAGGTTGTTATGGGCGTTCATTAAAACATAGATTCAGTTCACCGTTTAATTATTGTGTTATGACAACAAAATATGAAGAAATGATCAGTAAGCTCACTGATTTTCTTAAAAGCGAAACCAAGACCGAAACCGTGATCGGTCAACAATTCAAGTTAGGTGAATTCACCTGTGTTCCTGTTATTCGCATTGGCATGGGTATGGGATTTGGTGGCGGCGAAGGCGGTGATGCGAAGAACATGAAAGGTGAAGGCGGTGGTGGTGGTGCCGGATTTGGTATTGAGCCAATGGGATTTTTAGTTTCCAAAGGTGATGAGATCAATTTCGTGCCTGCTAAAACCTCCAGAGGATTGAGTGCGGCTTTTGAAAAAATGCCTGATATCCTCGACAAGTATCTCGAACAACAAAAACACGCAAAAGAAGCCGAGCCAGTGGCATAGTGCCGATGCGCGTGTGATCAATTTTGCAAGGGCGGATGTATATCCGCCCTTTGTCATTCAGGTTGGCAGACGCATCGTTCATGTTGCGGATACGCGACCCCTGGTTCGGGTAAACCAATCTCCTTGAAATGTGTCGGCTATTTGCTGATCTTTCCGAATGCGTATTGCGGAGCGGAATGCGTTTCACTCATGTAGGTAACTTTCCCTTTCGAAGCCGTTTTACCGGATGCCCTTTCCCCTAATCGTCATTTATACTGACTATTTTACACTACACTGCAAAAAGTGTTCCAATCGCGTAACGCACTGATATCAAG
>JAYRVB010000496.1:0-1747 GCA_041918775.1 Chitinophagales bacterium | reverse complement strand
TTTCACCTCCCGAATCCCACTTAATAATAAAGCCGAAATCAGCGGAGGCGGAAGTGAAAATTACCATGCTGTCTATTAAAATGGTGTCATTGCTAAAGCCGGCGAAATACAGATTTCCTTCACTATCTGTTTCCAGCCCTATGGGGTAGATAAGTTCATCATCTGCAGTATGTACTGTTTTTGTCCATTCAGGTTTCAACATATCCTGAGCAGATAAGCTGCATGTGCGCAATAATAAGCTTATAAGCAGCATTTTCGTGTACATAGCCTTAGTGAAATTTAGTTAAATGTATTCATTTTTCGTATATTTACCTAATAATAGCCGTTAATGGAAAAGGTGCTTCATAAAAGGCTTGCTGATTATGCAGCATCTCTTTCGGGGGTACTGTTGCTGCAGCCAGCGCAAGGACAGATCATTGTGCACTCTGCGGAGCCTTACCTTGAAGGCGCCGTAGATCAGCCTGTTTCCCTCGATTTTAATGACGATGGGTTTACTGAACTTGAATTTTTTATTGAGGAAACGCATGTGGTCAATATCGGATCCTCGCAAGCATCGTATTATGACGAGCAGGAGTTCTTTGTAATGATTCCCAGGGGCTATATTTTATCTGCTGATAATTATATATTCCCATACATTTCCGGACCTTCCATGATGGGTTTCTATGATATGGTTTCGGAAAGTAGAAATTGGAATCATGATTTACTCCAACTCCTCGTGAAGTCCAGAATTAAATATACTATACCAGACTTTGAAGAAGGCAATTGGAGGCATGTAAATGATACTGCATATTTGGGACTGAAATTGAAAATAAATAATGAGTCACATTATGGATGGGTTCGGTTAAATGTAGATTACCTGGAATCCAATTTCACTATTCTTGATTATGCATACAATATAGTTCCTGATGCGTATATCAGGGCGGGGCAGACTGATCAGCAAATTTATGATTTGCAAGCAGTACAAAGTGGTACATCTATAATCGTTTCGACACCTGATTTTTGGGCCGAGGAATCGGTGCATTTGATGCTGTCTGATATGAGTGGGCACATACATTGGCAAGGCGAAATGACGCCGGAAGCGATCATTCAAATTTCCATGGAACAGTTAGAACCGGGTTTTTATATCGTAACGATGTTCGACAGCAAAATAAACAGAAGTGTTAAGGTAGTATATACTGGCTTTTGATCTGTCATTTAGTAATCACCCGGAAAAACTCTCTATCGAATAGCCCAAAGTAGGATGCTGCCGGCATTTTATCGTACTTCGGCCAAAATTTTTGGATGTTGTGTTGTTCTGTGCTGTATGCCTGCATCGCAGATTGCTTTTGCTGTGCATAGGGGGTGATATAAATTTGCGTGTTAGGCAGGGGCATGCCGGCGCATTGGCATAATTGTTTTGCCCTTTGATACACCGGCAGATCAGCCATAATGGTTTCTGCCTGATGCGGGGTGAATACAGCCTGATAAATACGTTGCACCGTTGTTGGTGATTCCAACACATACGATTTTACTATACCACTGATCACTGCATGGTCCGGATGTCCATATCCACCGATCACCTCATCTAAGGTAAAGATGACGGATGGCGAGCGGGAATCAATAAATTGATGCACGAGTTGTCGCAATGTGTCCATTTTAAACAGGGAATCTCGTTGCTCAGGTGTTGCGTAGGCAAATAATGGCGTTGCACTGCCATGGTCGAGGCGATAATTCAGTGCGTGGTAAGTAACACCCCGAATACCTTGTA
>JAYRVB010000495.1:0-4406 GCA_041918775.1 Chitinophagales bacterium | reverse complement strand
GCCAGATATTGGGTTGTGAGTTTTCCGGAGAGGTGGTTGAGGTAGGTTCGGCAGTACAACAATTTGCAGTTGGCGATCGTGTTTTTGGCTATGATGATGCATTGCTTGGCGGACACGCGGAATATATATGTATGTCAGAAACGGCCTCCATCGCGCATATTCCACCAACATTATCTTATGACCAGGGCGCGGCGCTCACAGAAGGAGCACATTACGCATTAAATGATATCCGCGCAGCAGGAGTGCTTGCCGGTCAGCATGTGCTCGTTTACGGCGCTACCGGTGCCATTGGTTCTGCAGCAGTGCAAATACTTAAGGCAATGGATGTGCGCGTAACCGCAGTGTGCGCAACACCCCATATTCAATTATTGAAAAAGCTGGGTGCCGACAGGGTGATCGATTATTTGCAGGAAGATTATACGCAATGTGGTGAGCAATTCGATCTCGTTTTTGATGCCGTTGGGAAAACTTCTTTCGGAGCTTGTAAGCGTGTGCTCAAACCAAAAGGGATTTATATTTCTACGGAACTTGGTAAGTATGGACAAAATGTTTGGTACGGCCTATTTAAGTTTTTGATGCCCGGTAAACATGTGTTATTTCCAATCCCTGTACATCACCAGACAATGATCAAAGAGCTGGCAGACCTTGCTGATGCCGGAAAATTCACGCCACTTATTGATCGAGCGTATCCACTTTCAGATATCAGAGATGCTTATCATTATGTGGAGACAGGCATGAAGCTCGGAAATGTCATCATCCACTGTGCAAGCTGAGGAATTATTGTAACTTCATTGCCTTATGAAATTCGCGCAGCACACCGCTCACCCCTGGCATGGAATACACATTGGTGCGGCATGCCCCGAGATCGTTCAGGCGTTTATTGAGATCGTGCCAACCGATACCGTTAAATATGAGATCGACAAAGTAAGTGGCTTTCTAAAGATCGATCGCCCACAGAAATACTCTAACGTGTTACCCTGTTTATACGGATTTGTTCCACAAACCTATTGTGGTGAAACGATCGGAGCCCTGTGCAGTGATCGAACACAACGCCCGGGCATAATCGGTGATGGCGATCCTTTGGATATTTGTGTGTTTACAGAGCGCAATATCCCACATGGGAATATCATTGTCCCCGCTAAAACCATAGGAGGCTTTCGCATGATAGACGGTGGACAGGCAGATGATAAACTCATTGCCGTTTTGCCTTTCGATGAGATCTATTCAGGGTGGAATGATATTGATGATATGCCCGAATCCCTGCGCGAACGACTGCGCCACTATTTTCTGACCTACAAGGCAATGCCCGGTATGCCAAACAAGGCAGAGATCACCCATATCTATGGGAAATCAGAAGCCCATGCCGTATTGCGCGCAGCAATTGATGATTATGGTATATTTGTATCACCATGAAAACTCAATTACATTTTATCTTTCTGCTTTTTCTGAGCATTATGCTCAACCCGGAGCGCTTGTTTGGTCAGGCAGGCACACAGCCGAACATCATCATTATTCTCATTGACGACCTGAACGATTATACTACATCACTTGGAGGTCATCCGCAAACCCTTACACCAAATATTGATCGCATAGAAGATTGGGGTACCACATTTACAAATGCCCACGCGTCGGCACCCAAATGTACGCCCTCGCGAACAAGCTTTATTTCAGGCAAGGACCTCTATTACACACATGTGTACAATAATATGGCATGTAAACCATTTCGCGAATATTTTGACCCTGATGAAGGGAATGGCGAAGTGTTTACCTTGCCGGAATACTTCAAAGATCAGGGAGGCTATTTTACCTTTGGTATCAACAAGATAATTCCCTGCTTTGATACCTATTATGATTACGATAGCCTAACACTTGATCCATGTGCGAAGTCGCTAAGTTGGAGCAAGTATAGTTTATTCATCGATGGCGAAGATACTGTTGTGCTTGATTACGGTGATGAACATAACTATGGTTTCGGAGGGTTCAGCTGGTATCCACTACCTGATAGTCTGGAGCCACACATGTACGATTATAGGGCTGTAGATACTGCCGCATTGTTTTTACAGGAATATAGTGACGGATCACTGGATGCATGCGAAAAACCATTTTTAATGATGCTTGGATTTCGCAAACCGCATGAACCCTATTATATTCCGGAAAAATATTTTGATCCATATTATTGTGATGACCTGTATCAGGATCCATTGGATCTTCCCTATAATGATCCCATCAACACGGTGCCTTATAATGGCGTGGTTATGCCTCCGCAACCGGATACTTTGTATAACGACTTTTTCCAATTACCTGAAAATGGGTTAGGGCAATATATGGGCGCTTTTGACAGTATCTATTTTGAAATGCTGGAAAAAATCGATGACCTGGATCCGCTGCCAAATGTAGCAGATGGCTTAACGGACGAGCAACGGATTGATATTTTGCAACAGGTGTATTCCGCAAATTTCACGTTGGCCTATAGTGCAGCCGTGCGATACCTCGACGCACAGATCGGCAGGTTGCTGGATTCACTTGCTTTATATCCTGATATTATGGATAACACCATAATCGTGTTGACAAGCGATCATGGGTATAGTCTTGGCGAAAAGAGGCATTGGAAGAAAGGGACATTATGGGAAACGGATCAGCGCGTACCTTTCGTGATCAGCGACTTAAGGGCACCGCTTGAACAATCGCATTCGACAGCGGTAAGCTTGCTGGATATTTTTCCTACTTTGTGTGATATGGCTGAAATTCCGCAACCCACTTTTACTGATGGCACACCATATCTCGATGGGCAAAGCGTTTTGTATTTGATCAATGATCCTGCATTGGATATGGAGCGTCCTGCAATTTCTGCATACAAGCAACGGAAAACGTTACAATTATCTTGTCGTCCACAATACAGTTTGCGCAGTGATCGCTTTCATTATATTTTGTACACATCGAATGGTCCTGCGGGAACGCTTGAGTGCGATGGCGAAAATTACTTCCTTGAAGAAGAATTATATGAGATCGGAACTGACCGAAATATAGATCCCAATGAATGGAACAATCTCGCAAATAATCCCGACTACCGTCCTGTGATCGAGTATTTGCAACAATGGCTTCCTGATTCTGCGTTGTATCTCGATAAAAATTTTATTGCACAGATAGCACCGCTTACCAATGAGTGTTTACCGGGCGTAGATGATGTGCTTACCTTGTCGGTAGATATGTTTGATGAACTTGGCTACGCCATTTCACCGCCCGACAGTTTTACCTATGTGTGGTCAAACAACCTGACCGATACATTGATTTACGGAACAAATGGTGTCTTCCCATTAAACACCATACCCGACACCATTTACGATACACATGACCAGATGCTGTGGTATCTCCATGCTATTAATGCCGACGGTATAACAAGAGCATTTGATCTGCGTACGGTTTATTTTGACCCGACCACTACACCTTATGCATCATTTAACTTAGAACAAATCAGTGCACTTACCATTGAGGTGGTCGACCTTTCATTTACCGGTGCGTATACAGATGTGCGATGGGACTTTGGCGACGGCGTTATTATCGAAGAAGATATTCCCGGTCCATATACATATCCTGAAACCGGTACTTATACCGTTACATGCATGCTGTATTACGGCAACGACACCGCATGTGTGGAAACAGAAAGTGTTGCATTGGATGTAGTGGAAGTGAATAATGATCAGGAAGATCAACTTGCATTATATCCAAATCCAACATCCGGGCTATTGCATATTGCCTCCGGGCAACCATTTCATTTTGGTGAGTTATGTATATATGATCTAACGGGCCGCATGCTATATTTCGAACCCATGCCGGCCGGTCCGATCTATGATCATCAGGTGGATGTGCGCTTCTTACCACAAGGCATGTATGTTATGCGCTACCGGAATACTACCGAACGTTACGCAGCCGGTTTTATAGTAGGGGGAAAATAAACTTTTGTCGTTTGTGCTGCTGTTCAGTATTTATTAAACTTTGCTATAAAGGAATTACCTTCATGGTATGCGTTGGGTAATGATCGTTTTATTGTTTGCACACGGCAAACTAAGTACCCAGACACCTGTAGATCGCGCATTGCAGGATCTAACACAGGTGATCGTACACGATGTGTTTTCTGCTCCGGCGGCTTCCAGAATTTATGCCTATACCTGCATTGCGGGTTTTGAAGCGTCTCGCTTTGGCGATCAGCAATATGCAACATTACAAGTGGGTTTGCTTGATGCTCCGCAGCTCACGAAACCTAAAAAGTGGCGCAAAATGGATGCCGCACTGGCTGGTGCATGGGCTATGTATCTGACCGGGCGCAACTTTGTGTATTCAGAAGGGATGCTGATGGCATTTTGTAACGCCAATATCGGCAACAACGACACTACTTCACGCGAATACCT
>JAYRVB010000494.1:0-8746 GCA_041918775.1 Chitinophagales bacterium | reverse complement strand
TATATGTGAGTGGCATTATTAAACTTGACGGTCTTATTTTTATCGGTTTTGGGGCTGCCATACGTCCGCTACCTCCACTTCCAGTTGAGAAATTGGTCGGGCAATAATTTTCAAATAATAATTCTGACACATCGCCAATTTCACCACAACCAAACTCTTCAGCATCTCCGGGAGGAAGAGGGTCAATCGAATTCGAATATAGTAGGGTCTTCGGAGCTGCAAATGGTGGATTATCCTGTAGCTCATCCAAATGAAATGTATATGTATAATAGTTAGCTGTTGTTATGTCAGCTGATATTTTAATCTGCATATTAATATCGGCAAAACTTGGATCGGTAAATAAATTGCTTGCAGGCGACAATAAAGTTCCACACGCCCCCTGATCCTTTTTCATTGTTGCAGTTGTAGCGCCTGAAATCAATGATATATCATATTTACCTTCTTCAAAAGTGTTGCACTTGATCTCAAGACCATCGTCAATGTTGCCATTATCTCCCTGAACGCGTACACCGTATTTTAGCGCAGATAAATTGTTGCGGTAAACCCAGTTTGCGTTTGTTCCGCTTTCATTGATAACAATACCGATTTGGGTGCCGTGAATAGCAGCACCAGCGCCGGTAATCGTGTTTTCTTCCACTCCATACGCGTCGCATCCGTCTAGATAAATCCCGTAATTAGCTTTGGCAGGCAGGGTCATGGTATTAAAATTCACTTCCGGCAACGAGGCGCCTCCTATGTAAATGCCATTGCCGTTTTCCGCAAATACATTACCCTGCACGAGGATATTTGTGCTCAAAGTGGTAAACTGCGCCGCATACACCCCATAATACAGATCTGTAAAATAATTTGGGTCAGTTCCGGTAGCACCGATTGCTGCAAAACCGTTTGGATTGTCATGTGCCTTAAAAGTGGCGTTATATCCTTTAATGCCCATACCGCGGTCAATCCCTGCATATATTGTGGATGCGGTGGTGTTTTCAAATACATTGCCTCTGATGGTCACATTTTTTACCTGTATCATCTTGATATGGGCCTCCGGTACTTCTACCGCATCAGGTAAAGCTGTTGAGGTGGTAAAATCGCAATGCCGGATAAAAGTGACATTGTTTTTATCAAAGGGCCACATCATTACATCTATCGTATTGTTGACAAAGTTGCCTTCATCTGCAATCAGTATGCCTCCTCCATAATCCGGATAATCTTCCGAGTCGGGCGGCAGACCCAGTGTAACACCACTGCGGGCATGCTCAATGGTTGCCTCTCCGGAGATTTTCACCAGTCCATGCGCGTCGCCGGTTACATAATACCCGGAGGCGAACAGGCTGGCTTGTGTAGGATGGTTTGTGCCATAGGTGCCTTCTACATAGATCCCTTCCCACATGGTGCCGCATTCCGTATTCCCGGTAAGTTTAGCACCACCTTCAATCACCAGCCGCCCCCCGCGCTTCACAAGGATATAGGTAGGAATATTATCCGCCTTTGAATCAGCAAACTGGATGACTGCATCATTGGTAATGGTCAATGTAGCATCATCTTCAATTTCAATGATTCCTCTGACTTTCTTATTGGCATTCCAGGTTACATCTGTGCTGATGGTGTAGGTGCCGGTGACGTTGATGTCGCCGCTACCGGTTACCAAATGACCGTCAATTGTCATTAGGGAAAAGCAAAGTAAGATGGTGATCAACAAGCTAAACTTAGAAATTGTTAAACTGATAGGGATTGCGTAATCAGCATTTTCATAATATTTTCCCTCTTATGGTAAAAAGAGGCATTCGAATGTATCTCATTACACCCAAAATTCCAAAGAATTTATGTCATTTTATATCCTACACACCGCATATTCACGGAAAACCGTTAATGGTTAGTCCGCAAAAATGCTCTGCCGGAAACAATTGATACCATCCAACCGATGAGTGATTTGCCTGGTGACATGCACCTGCGAAACCAACGCAAAACCCGGTTTCCCGCAAATGTACGCAGATCCGGCGTTGTAGTGGTGAAGGGGAGGGTTGCTGCGTGGTGATGTGGATCGTGCATCGACCGCAGATGTAGGCAGATAAATACAAACTACATGTATTGCATCCCTCTGCGGAATTCTGCGGTAATCTGCGGGGCACCAAGCCCTCGCGCAGATATCGACCAGCATTTGCATGCATTTATCTGCGTACATCTGCGGGAAACACCCCCACACGAGTTGAATTCACTAAGCATTTGTTTGCATTCATCTGCGTGTATCTGCGGGACATCAAGCCCTGAAACTGAACCTCGCTAACCATTTGCCCTTATTAAACTGTGTGTATCCTCGGGGAAAAATTACCCATGCCTACATGGCAGTTCATGTTCCATAATTCCCAAAATCACGGTATTGAATCGTTGTGACTAGCTGTGAAGAAATGCCAAACCGGAAATGAACAATTGAAAACAAGGAACTTAAACATAAAATAAAATTAAGTACAAATGAAGCATCTATTATATCCTTGTTTCTAATTATTCATACTTGCGAAAGGCTTCTAGGACGCTTTTACTAGTCTTCTAATATTAATGGATATTACTACAACTTTATTATATTTACGCTACTTCCATGACCCAATCTATCATTCGCAAAAATCTGGTATACTCCACCTGGAAGATCTGTCATGTCAAGAACAATAAATTCTTCAGAAGAACTGACTATACTGTAAGGGCATTCTTGCCCATATATATTAGTAAGTATGGGTGCGGACTCATAGGAATAATTAATAACTATTGATATTATTCCACTAGTTGGGTTGGGGTAAACACTTATTGGCTTGCTGCGTAGGCCAGTAATTGAGGTTGCTGTATCAATTCCGCCACCGTTTGTAGTTTTATATACTTCCAAACAACCTACCGCATAACAAGTGTCTGCCGATGTGCACCAAATAGAATTAATTCCATGATATTCATCATACTCAATTGCAGTATTATACCATGATTCCGCACCATCATCGGTTCGATAAATAAATATACCTTCTGTAAAATCGGGATATATTATAACGACTTCCATATACCCTATAATATCACTAAAGAAATAAATCTTTCTTAATGCAATATTTCCATCAACAACATCAAAGCCACCAAAATCAAAGGGTAACAAATTCCAACTCTCGCCAGAATCTGTTGTTTTCCAAATTCTGGATTCATCTCCGATCCCATATCCAACATTTACAGTAGGGAATGACATTTCAAATACAGGTCCTGTCATACTTTCATTAGTGTACCAACTATATCCACCGTCTATTGTCTTAAAAACAGTAGAGCCACTTACATTATCCAGCCTCCCACAAACAAAACCAACTTCATTCGTTACAAAATCGATGTCATAGGGTGGAATTGATGAGGTTAATGGATAAATATTTGAATTCTCATTGTAAAAATCCTCTGCAACATAAATTTCCGACCCAAAGAAAGGCCACCCTACTGCATTGATAACATTACCATTAGGAACTAATTCCATATCATTCGTTTCTACACTAATATATAACGGTGGCATACTCCAAGTGTCACCCCCATTAAAAGTCATCATCACATCTTCTCCTAGGTATGGAAAACAACAAACCAAGGCAGTATCAGGGTTGATAAAATCTATAATCCGAAATGCTCCTCCTATTGAACTGTCCCATTCCCATATTTCTCCACCATTATTTGTTCTACCAATAATACTATTGCCGACTATATACCCTTCGGTACTTGAAGTGAATTCAACCTCTTCAAGGCATCCATCATCACTCAAAGTTTGTAACTCCCATTGGCCATATAACTGGACTACATTCAAAGAACATAGAATAAGAAAACTCCATGTATTCATTTTATTCCTTTATAAATTTTGAATAGAATTGCTGATCCACATGCGTAATCACCAGTGTGTAGCAACTTGTTGGTAATAATCGAACGTCAATTTGAGTGTGTTTTTGATTAATGTCCATAACAGAAAAAACCACATTTCCCATCATATCATAAATAATAATACTGGTGATCATTTCATCACTAATGATGTTTAAGTGCTGCGTTGTTGGATTTGGGAAAACAAATATGTTATCCTCAATAATTGTTTCAGTAAAACCTGTTAATATTGGTTCGAAAATGTTTAAGTCGAATGCATTTATATAACCATCAGAATTAGAGAGGGATGCGGTGTTAGCTTCTGGCATAAAATATGCATCGGGCAGAGCATCATTACACAATGGACGATATGTAAAATTTAAGTGGTCATATGTAACAGTTCCTACAACGTATAGTTCTCGACGGTCAAGATATTTAAAAACAGTTGCCGCCGATGCACGACTCCAAGCGTTATCGCCTAAATAGGTGGACCATAGATTGTTCATATTCTTATCCCAAAGTGCTATAAAACCTGCGTTTTCCTCAGGTTCTTCTGAATCATCATCAAAATAAGCTCCATCATAATCCCACATAGGAAAGGTTTCATAGTCTTGCCACGTATATCCTACAAGAATTATATAGTCTCCATCAGTCACCAAATCGTATGGATAGGTACTATAATCACCTCCAAAATAGGAACCATATGTGATGGCTGACGCGTCAGAATTAAATTTTGTTAGAAATATGTCAAAATAGGTAGATTCATCACCAATAAATTCCTCTACGCAATAAACATCAGGGGGGCATTCTGTTGGGAGGTTTTCACTCAAATCAATCCCATAATCCCTTGAAATGCCTGTTATATAAGGACTTTTGTCCTCATCTAAAGTGATAAATAAACCAGTCTCTCCCCCAGCACCACCATAGTAACTACAAAACACTACATCTCGGGAATTCTCAACGTCTTCATCAGGTACTATCTTTGCAATGTATGCATCGGACCCACCCCCTCTAATTTCTTGAAATGCTCCAGTAGTAGTTTGCAATTCATCACCGTTTGTTCTACCAACAATATAATAAGGGTACTTTGGCATACCTTCATCTTTATTCACATCAATTATAACATCTCGTAATTCATCTATGGGCGATCCCCCATCAAATAATGTTTCAAATATTGATTCATACTGACCATTTAATTCTATTATAACAGCTCCCCCCTGCCCCGGGCCACCCGCGGCAAGATCCGAAACTATATTGGACCCACCAGATTCGAAGTCATCAGGAAAAAAACCTTCAGGGCCCGTTATGCCAGTGGCACCTCCATCACTTCGTCCCACAATAACTATTTCATCAATGTAGCTATCAATGCCAAATAAATTTGTAGTTCCATAACTTCCTCCTACATATGTTAACCATCCAAGGGTGCCACTGTCATAATTCAAAAAGCCAGCTACTCCATCAAAACCTCCGATGCCAAAATTCTTTGTATCATCAAACATATCAATATTGCTTGCAACATTATAATCCACACAAATGTCACCAAGATCTGAACTGTATGTTGTCCCAACAAAAATAATTTCAGTGCCCCCTTGAAATGCTGAAATTTTAGGACCCTCCGGAACACCTGGGTATTCCTCATTGTCGCTTCCACCAAGTACAGTACCCCATTTGGCATTATAAAGATCGCCTTCACCGCTAAATTTTTGAATATAGATGTCAGACATTTGTCCGGAGTAATCAAAACTCACCAGCAGGTCGGCAGGATATAGTGTTGTCGTTGTAACACCAGCAACATATAGCGATGGATTGCCATCGGCAACAAGTGTCATCTCAACATCCGTAGGGAAATCATTTTTATTGCCTCCAAACCATGTCCCCCATATAACATTGTCAATGCAATCTTCATCTCCCCCCAACATTCCAGCCATTTTAAACTCAATTACCAGAGGTAAATCATCATCATAGGCGCCTAAATCAAATCCAATTTCAAAATCATCAATCTGAATATAGTCAGCATTCCAGGCCAATGGAACAATGTCTCCATAGGCATCGATTTGATATGCATCAGGAACAGCTTGGATTATTTCCTCAAGCGCTCCTACAATTTGCAACTCTCCACCACCTATAATATTAATCTCCACTGCACCATCATATAGAATAGAAATAGGGTCATTCTGTTCACTCCAACCAGGATTAATAATAATATAATACTTTAATCCTCCACCATCAAAGTAATATTGAAGGTCAACGTTGGGATATAAATCAGGTACAATTAACCGGTCAGCGCTTCTGACATTTGTAACGCCTTCAGGACATTGCGGCAGGTAATAATTCATAAATTCTTCTCCTTGGCTAATTGCACGGTTAATTTCAGTAGTGCCATTCGCGCCAACAAATGACATGTCTATTCTTGTAACTGTATCCACTTCCTCAGATGTGTCGATCTTAGCCCAGACATAACTTACTATTTCGTTCGTAAAATAAAGAGAAGGTATGACTCGATGGGTATAGAATTTTATGTCTTCACGAGTATCATCCTCAGTGTCCTTTATTTGACCCTTATTTTCGAAATATGTAAATGAACTTGGATGCAATAGATCATCATCAGGTGGAGTTAATAAATCATGCGAAGTGTATTTAATTAATCTATTAGTGGCTGTTGAAGCTCCATATGATATACCGCCAACATAAAACGCGTCGCCAATGTCAGATTTTGCAAAATTTACTTTGTCGTCAATCTTATCCGGGCTATCATATTGTTCCATCCACAATTTATCTCCATCCTTACTATAAATAAGAGTTAAAAAATCTATGCTTTGCCCATTATCGATGTTACCCGCTACAATAATATTTCCATCGACTTTGCTACTTATTTCTAATCCTGTTGCATTAAGGTTTGAGCTAACTGCATCCACAATACTATACCACTGTAGTGTGCCAGACACATTGTATTTTACAGTCACCATCGACTTACTTAGATTCTCATTCGTAATCCATCCAGTGATATAAACATTGTTTTCCAAATCGACCACCACTCCATGGGATTCATCATCCAATCCGGCGAAGTCATAATTCTTGGACCACACAACAGCCAAACTGGTGTCCAGCTTTACCGTTTTCATATTATAGCCTTCATCAACCACAGAAGCTCTGCCGGTGATATAGATATTTCCTGATGCATCTACATCCGCGCCATACACCTGATCAAAGCCTGTTCCTGAAGCTGAATTCCTGTTTGAGGTGATCTGTGCGCCTGTGTTTTGGTTGTATTTCACCATGGCAAAGTCATAGCTGCCGGGTGCGTTTTCGCTTGCGCCTATGACAACTATTCTCCCTGAAGGTGCTTCTTTTAAAATGGCCGCAATGTCCTGATCTGAAGAGTAATCATATCTTGATGCCCACTGCTGCGTTCCGGATGCATTGTATTTTATAGTACAGTAGTCACTCAGCGTGCCACTACCATAACTCGCACCGGTCACATACACATTTCCTGAACCATCAACAAATATATCAGTAGGGATATCATAAAAGTTACCCGGCCCATTATATGTTGCAGTCCATTGTTGTATGCCGGAGGAATTGTACTTAATTACAAGGTAATCATACTTATTTGTGCCATCCACCCAGGTTGCAGCGGCAACATATACGTTTCCTGAACCATCAACGTCAATAGCAGAGCCATAATCATTTTCATCCGTATTGTCTTTCTCAATCTCCCATTGCACAACTCCGGAAGAATTGTATTTTGTGGTGAGGACATTAGCCTTCTCAGTCGCAGAAATCGTATTTGTGGTCACATAAATATTCCCTGAACCGTCAATAGTAGAAGCACTATAGTCAACTGTGTCGGGGATGCCTGTTGTATGCACCCACTCCTCTACCAAATAGATCTGAGCCTTCTGTGTGATGGTTGTCAAGATGAAGAATAATGTGATAGATAACTTAATTTGGGGAGGGGATAGCATTTTCATGACATTTTGTGTTTTATGGTAAAAGAGATAGTCGAATGTATCTCGTTACAAGCATAATTCCAAATAATTTGTGTCATTTTTCGTCCTTTATACCGCATATTCACGGAAAACCGTTAACGGTTGGTCCGCAGAAACCCTGTGCCGGGCATCAAAAGAAACCATTCAACCGACGAGTGATCTACATGATGACCAGCATTTATATAGAAATGCAAAACCCGGTTTCCCGCAGATTTACTCAGATCTGGCGTTGTGGTGGTGATGGGGAGGGTAGCTTCGTGGTGATGTGGATCGTGCATCGACCGCAGATGTACGCAGATAAATACAAACTACATGCATTGCATCCCTCTGCGGAATTCTGCGGTAATCTGCGGGACACCAAGCCCTCGCGCAGATATCGACCGGCATTTGCATGCATTTATCAGCGTATATCTGCGGGGAGAAAAATTGCGCGCAACGGCTGGGCAAATCAAATTAACGCAGCAATAAAAAAAACTGCCGATCAACGAGTATGTGATCGGCAGTGGTAATCGGGTTTTGGGTTGTATGCGATTACTGTTTCACAAATGGCGTATGCACCACCGCGTTATCTGATTGTAAACGGAGGATGTAGTTGCCTGCAGGGAGTTGACTTACATCCAAAATATGTGTGGATGGCACTTGTGTTTCGTATAAAAGTTTGCCATGCAGGTCAAATATTTGCGCGAAGGTGGGCGTGACTTCATTAAAGTCCAGCTGAAGCAGGGAGGCCGTTGGATTCGGAGCGATGGTGAGCGGGAACGATGCTGTCATTTCCACCCCATTGAAATTTAATACACGGCAGGTAGTAGCTTCACCAGCCGCGTTACCGGCAGTAAGGCAAACGGTATACGAAGTAGGTGCCGGATAAAAATGATCGGGGTTTTGTTCTGTGGAGGATGCGCCATCGCCGAAAT
>JAYRVB010000493.1:0-11318 GCA_041918775.1 Chitinophagales bacterium | reverse complement strand
TGACACTGGTAAAGTAAACGAAGCAGACAAACCAAAATTGCTGATATTGCCAACGGTTACGGCCATAGCATCACAGTCGCAATCCTGAACAAGTCCTGTATAAAAGAAGTTTCCGGAGGTACAGGTGTCGTAGGCTTGGTACTCCTGACTATAATAGTCTGTCAGAGGAAGCACCACATCCACGATGCGCTCTGCATAGCCGGTATTGCCTGCTTCATCCATTGCACTGTATTGGACAACATAGGAGCCATATCGTTGCACATCCACCGGGTTTGATACCAGAATATCCGGGTGCGTCAAACAACTTTGGTCGTCGGCAACGTCGCAACCGGCGTCAATGTATGCTTCCAGGCGATAATGTATATCGGTATCCGGGCGTGGCATAAGCATCGGCGCCAGTACATCTTCACGACTACAGCCTATGAGCAAGGCTGCGCAAATCGTCGAAATCAATACGGAACTCACTCTTTTCATGCAGGGTAGCTAAGGTAATGATATTCAAATAAAAAACCCCGATGCCTCTGGCACCGGGGTTGAATAGCTTAACCGTCTGGCGGTTATCTTACAATTTTTCGAATGTGGCTTCACAAGGTACCACAGAGGCGCCTTCTTCAGCTGAGTAGTCGAGGGTGAACTCGATAGCCGCGGTAGATCCTACAGTGATCACACCATCAGCATTGAAATACACGGATGTTCCAGGCACGTTGTAGTCGTCAACCGTGAGTATTTCATTCAGGTCGCCGCCAAAGAATACAGGAACGATCACTTCATAAGCGCCGAAGTTGTCGAATAACAACTCATCCGCATCGCCACCTGAGGTAACGGTTACAGTGTAGTCGTTGATCTCAAACGCAACACCCGGCTCGCCTAAAACGCCGTCGCCGTCCATGTCGCAGATCTCATGTACCTGATAGGTTCCGAGGTAGTCGGCTTTGCCCATCACCACGCGAACTGTGCGGGTGGCAGTGCCTACGTTGCCGGCCTCATCGGTAACTGAATACTCTACAGAGTACTCGCCGATCTCTTCAGTGTTCACCTCAGAGTCGTCGACAGTCACATTGGCGCTCACATCACCGTCCTCATCATCTGTAGCAGAAAAGCCCGGGTCTGTGTATGTATCACCAAGTTCAACAATATACGGATCGTCGCCATCGAGTACAATCACGGGGGTAGAAAGGTCTTCACCACCGCAACTGGTAAGGAAAAGGCCTCCCGCTGCGATCAGGGCGAGGGATAAAACGGAAATTTTGGTCTTCATAACTGGTTTTTTGATTAAAATAGTTTGCAAAATTACGGTATGATATTTGATTCTTTCTACCTTTGTATTCAAATACCATTCCAAATTTTAAACTTAGACCATATGAAAATGAAAATGTTGTTCTTCGCGTTAGCCGGTGGCATCTTGCTGGCAAGCTGTTCAGACAAGGCTGCTGAGCAAAAGATCGCTGACCTCGAAAAACAGATGGCAGCAAAAGACAGTACTTGTACTGCGCAAATGACCATGATGATGGACTCAATCACCAGCCTCAACGCTATGATTGAAGAAATGTCTGCGCCAAAAAACACAACTAGCAGCAGCACAAGCTCTAAAACGACCACTACACCTAAATCTGAGCAAAAGATCGGTGAAGGCAAACTGATGCCAAACAAGAAAACTGATGCTACCACCGGCGACAAAAAGCTGGACATCAAAACGAAAGGTGGCGCTACAGGGGGTAATTGATCTCTCTGGGCAAAGTCAAACATATCAGGCCTCTCCTTCCGGAGGGGCTTTTTTTTTGGTCTGTTTGCTGCACAGATTCCCAGGTTGTGGTTTATTCACCACTCACCCTTTTTCACGCGGAGACGCGGAGGGGCGGAGAAGCGGAGAAACACAAAGGCATTCACTTCTTACCTTTTTTCACGCGAAGGCGCAAAGACGCGAAGAAATACAAAGGCATTCACCTCCTGATAGCTATCGGGACACCACTCACCTTTCACGATTCACGTTTCATGAATCACGGCTCCCCACTCACCTATTAAACAGTTTCTGCGCGATCTCCGGCAGATAGTCCTTATCCCAGCGTTCGTGAATTCCGGGGAGGGAGAGGACCTGTGAAAGCACTGCGTCCTGGCGGTGGTATTCTTTGAGGGCTTCAGCATAGGGGAGGTGGCTGAAAGAAACCATGGAATACACCGGAATAAAGCGGTCGGGGTGCAATTCGGCCACTTTTGCGGCCATGCGCTTTTTGAACTGAAAATCAGGATCTGCCACCAGGTCGCGCATTTCGATGAAATTTAATTTCGCAAGGTCGGCAATGGCGTCACTGTTGGGCTTTCTGGCGATCTGATAGGCGGGGATGATCTTACTCCAATCGTGGTCAAATTCCTCAATCAGGCTGTCGAGCACCGTGCAATCCTCAAAGCCACAATTCATGCCCTGTCCGTAAAACGGTATGATGGCATGTGCCGCATCGCCGATCAGGAAGGTGTTGCCATGGCTCCACGGGAAGCATTTTACGATCATCAACAAACCGGTGGGGTTGCTAAAAAAGTCTTCATGTAAGGTCGGCATCAGTGGTTTCACATCGGGGAAGTAGGTATCGAAAAAGGCATCCAGGTCGGCCGGTGTTTTGATGGCTTCAAAGGACTCTTTCCCTTCCAATGCAAAAAACAGTGTGCAGGTGAAGCTGCCGTCGATATTGGGCAATGCGATCAACATGAATTGTTTGCGCGGCCAAATATGTAAGGCATTGCGTTCAATCCGGAAGCCGCCTTCGGGCAGGGCAGGTATATTTAATTCTTTATAGCCATGGGCTTCATAGGCCTGACTATAATCGAAACGATCGGTCTTCATCATGGCGTAGCGCACAAGGCTATAGGCGCCATCGGCTCCGATGATGAGATCGGGAGCGAGGGTGTATTTTTTTCCGGTGATCAGATCTTCCATCAAGGCAGAATTTCCGGATGGGTCGATCTCGTTGATGCGTTGATCGAACAGATAGGTAACACCTGCTTTTTCCGCGGCATCGATCATTAAAATATTTAAGCCACCACGTGAAACAGAATTGATGGCTTCACCAGGTTTGCCATAAGGCTGAAACACTAAATTGCCGGGAATATCATGTATCATGCGTCCGGGCATCGGTATCGCCAGTTCGCGCACAGCCTGCTCTAAACCAACGCCTGCCAAGCCTTTCCAGCCGCGCTCACTGATCGCCAGGTTGATGGAGCGACCGCCATAATTTCCTGATTTTCGAAAATCAGGTCTGCGTTCATATACCGTAACCTGATACCCGTGTTTTTTGAGATACATACTGAGCAGAGAACCTACCAGTCCCGCACCCATGATGGCAATATTTTTTACCTGCATAACAGAATGATACTTGGCAGACAAAGGTAAATGGAAAAGGTTTGCGTCGGGGGTGATTTTTATCAGGGCAGATGAATATTCACCAAAGTGTTATCTTGCCATCTCAAAACCCAATTTCATGCATACGAAAACAACACTTATCTGGACATGTGCCTGCCTTATGGCATTGGCATCCTGTGCAAAATCAGCAGACTGCCCCGAACCGGAAGTGCAGGCTGAAGACCCTGTAACACGCGGTGCATACATCGTGTCAACTTCCGGTTGCAATGATTGTCACACACCCAAAACAATGACCGACCATGGCCCGGTACCCGATATGAGCCGCATGTTATCAGGTCATCCGGCTAATGAGGCTATAGCACCTTATGATAAGGCTATGGTTGGACCCTGGGTATTACTTTCGCCGGGACTTACTGCTGCAGTTGGCCCTTGGGGTGTTAGCTATGCAGCTAATTTAACACCGGCGGAAAGCGGTATGAAAGGCTGGACAGAAGAGCGCTTTATGAAGGCAATTAAGGAAGGCAAACATTTGGGTATGGACAATACCCGTCCGATCATGCCACCTATGCCATGGCAGGAGGTTAGTCATATGACTGATGACGACCTGAAGGCGATTTTTGCATATTTGCAATCTATCCCGGCAATAGAAAATGTGGTGCCTGCATACACGCCACCGACACCATAAATTTTTTTTAAGTGCCTAGAAGTTGTATCGATCTGTTACTCACGGGTTGATACAACTTCTTTTTTTTGCATTTTATGCGGAATGAAAAATTTCTGCAAATCTCCACACATCCTCAAAAGTATTATACAAAGGCACCGGTGCCACACGGATCACATCCGGTTCGCGCCAATCTGCAATGATGCCGTTTTGGGTGAGTGTATCAAAAACAGCTTTACCATTTTGCTCCATTACGATGGATAATTGACATCCGCGTTGTGTTGGATCTGCAGGTGTGATGATGCGAAAATCTTTTCGAGCACCATTCAACAATAAAAATTCCAGATAGCCTGTCAGCAGTTTACTTTTTTGCACTAATGCATCCATCCCGGCAGCATCAAATATAGCTAGTGACGCGCGATGTGCAGCCATTGGGAGAATTTGTGCATTACTCATTTGCCAACCGGCGGCGCCTTCCTGCGGATAAAAGCCTTTTTGCATTTTAAAGCGCGTTTTTTCTTCATTTCCCCACCATCCGCTCAAACGTGGCAACGTAGAATTGTGTGCATGTTTTACATGAATAAAAACACCACTGGTTCCACCGGGACCTGAATTCAAATATTTATAACTGCACCAGGTAGCAAAATCTACATCCCAATCATGCAATTGCAATCGCACATTACCTGCAGCGTGCGCAAGATCAAAGCCAACCTGGATTTCAGGACTACACTGCTTCGCAAATTGTGTGATGGCGGCCATGTCGAACAACTGGCCTGTATAATAATTCACACCACCGATCATGATGAGCGCTAAGTCGTGTTGGTGTTTTTCTATGACCGATAAAATATCTTCTGTGCGCAATGTTGCTTCGCCTTCTCGCGGAGTTAATTCGATAATGGCATCAAATGGATCAAATCCGTGCAATTTCACCTGATTCTCCACTGCGTATTGATCACTTGGAAATGCCATATATTCCATGATCACTTTATATCGTTGTCTGGTCGGACGATAGAAGCTGATCATCAATAGATTCAAGTTGACCGTGAGTGAATTCATCACCACTACCTCTATCGGTTTTGCACCTACGAGTTTTGCGGTACTCTCCGTAAGAAAATGATGATAATAGAACCACGGATTTTTTCCATGCAAATGTCCTTCTACGCCAAGTTGTTGCCAATCGAGCAATTCCTGTTCAATGTAGCTGCGTGTCGATTTTGGTTGCAGACCTAAAGAATTTCCGCAGAAATAGATCAGCTCGCGTTCATTCTGTTCAGGAATATGAAATTGATCGCGAAATTGTTTCAGAGGATCCTGGTCATCCATTTCCAGGGCAAAGGCATTATCGGTGCGAAACGCGGTGGTCATGACGCAAAGGTAAAGAAAGCCACTTGGGAAATGCACCCCATAGCATCACCCATTTCACCTAAAGTCCACCAATAAAAATCAAAAAAAACCTGCTCTCAAAAAAAATCCATTTCAATCACCTCCACTCCAACCCTCAACCCCTAACCTTCAACCCTCAACCCCCAACTTTCAACCCTCCCCCTCCTTGCATTACTTGCCTCTCACAACCGCACTTATCTCAACGCGTGCATTTTTGGGCAGGCCGGCCACAGCAACAGTTTCGCGTGCCGGGGCATATTCGGGAAAGTATTCACCATACACGGCATTTACGGCAGCGAAGTCGTTCATGTCACGGAGAAAAATGGTGCATTTGAGCACGTCCTGCATGGTGCAGCCGGATTCGATGACAATCGCTTTCAGGTTTTCCATCACCCGGCGGGTTTCTGTGGCTATGTCGCCGCCGGTATACATTTCACCGCTTTGCGGGTCAATGGCGATCTGGCCGCTGATGAATACAAAGCCTCCGGCTGAAGTGGCCTGACTGTAAGGCCCGATCGGCGCCGGGGCGTTTGGGGTGTAGATCACTTGTTTCATAGTTTGCTTACTGCCTGAACAGCCCGTAAAAGTAAGGATTGCAGTCCAAAACCCAACCCAAAGCACCTTTTTTACGTGATATGCCATGCGACTCTATGTGTAATTTTGTAAATAACACGTAAATTTATCGATTATTTTGGCCTAGCCATGCAGCAACACGAACGCATGACCACACATTATACGCAACCAATGCGCCGATCATTTTTAGCAATTGCGCTGTTTTTCGCGGCTTTTTCCGCGGCAAATGCCCAAATCACCTGGACAACAGGGTACACTGCAGACTCACTTGCCGGTTATCTGGCAGGTCCGGGTGTAGAGATCGACAATGCAACCATCAATTGCCATAACCTGGCAATCGGTATGTTTGATTGTGTAGATTGTAATGTGGGTATCGACAGTGGCGTGGTGCTGACTACGGGCAGGGTATCAAATATTGCGGGACCCAACAACAGCGGAAGCACTGGCACCAGCAACGGCTGGCCCGGCGACCCGGATCTGAACGCCTATCCGGGTGTGGGTATCACAAATGATGCATGCGCACTCGAATTCGATGTATTTTCTCCAGGCGATTCTTTGAGATTTGAATATGTATTCGGTTCTGATGAATATCCTGAATATGTGTTCTCTATCAACGATGCCTTCATATTCATGCTCACCGGTCCGGGTTATCCTGTGGCGACCAATATTGCCCTGATTCCGGGTACAGCTCTTCCGGTAACCATTGATAACGTAAATGCTACCACAAATCCGGCATATTATATTCCAAATGGAACAGGAGGCGTAGGGGTTTGGGCGACAGATCCCTATTACATCGAATACGATGGATTTACCGTGGTGATGACTGCAGAAGCAGTAGTAACACCCTGTGAATGGTATCATCTGAAACTGGTTATCGGAGATGAATCTGACTTTGTATGGGATTCTGGTGTGTTTTTGAAGGCGGGAAGTCTGACCACGAATTTGCTTGCCGATTTTACCTACGGTGGTGTGCCTTTTGGCGGAGTTGCTGAATTTTGTTCCACTGATCCTGATCCGGCACCTATTTATGCAACTGGTGCACTCGCAGGGGAATTTACTGCTGATCCGGCAGGACTTGTTTTTGATCCTACCACCGGTGTAATCGACGTGAGCGCGTCGGATCCCGGTTCATATACTTTTACGAATACATTGATCGAAGCTACTTGTTATGGTGATACCACAGAATTTACCATGACCGTAAATATTTACGATCCGCCAAAAGCGAACTTCAATTATTTTGGAAGTCCGTATTGTGATAATGAATCAGATCCATCACCACTGCCGGGAATTGGTGCTACACTCGGTACATTTACTGCAACTCCTGCAGGCTTGGTCATCAATCCGGCAACTGGTACTATAGATCTGGATGCATCAGTACCCGGAACCTATGTGGTAACCAATACGGTTGAAAGTGCATCTGTTTGTCCTGATGGTGTGGCCAACTATACAATTACGATCTATCCGACTTACTTCAGTACGGAAACAGCAGATATTTGTTTAGGAGATGGATTTGTATTACCCGATGGCACAACCGTGTTTTCGAGTGGTACCTATACCAGCAATATGACCACCATTTATGGATGTGATAGTGTGATCGAATCTACTGTGACCACACATCCGGTATATAATTTTACGCTGAATCCCGACATCTGTTCTGGCACTACATATACCTTACCTGATGGTAACGTAGTAAGCGCTGCGGGCACCTATTATAATAACTTTACCACTGCCTGGGGATGTGATTCAAATTATACGATCAACCTCACAGTATCGCCAATCGCTACCATCAATATCACCGAACATATTTGCGATGACGAAACCTATACATTGCCTGATGGTACGGTTGTGAATACCACTGGTGTTTATCCGGTTACTTTAGTGACAGCTGCCGGTTGTGATAGTACGATCAACACCAACCTGCAGGTACATCCCACATATGCCTTTACGGAAAACCCGATCATTTGCGATGATGAAACTCATACTTTACCTGATGGTTCCGTTGTCAATGTGACCGGTGTTTATGTAACGAATTTACTTACCATCAGAGGTTGTGATAGTATCATCACTACAAACCTGACTGTTAATCCTACCTACGATATTATTCAAACACCTGAGATTTGTGCAGGAGAGGAATACATATTAAATGATGGTTCCATTGCCACAACAAGCGGCACCTGGGTGTATCCGTATACGACCATAAATGGTTGCGACTCGGTTGTAACTGTGAACCTGACAGTACATCCTCTTCCGGTCATCACCTGGCCGATTGATGATATTTTCTGCCTTGAGCAGGTTTCCATTGAAATGGAAGCCTCTCCTCCAGGAGGAACCTATTCCGGTTCCGGAATCAGCGGCGATAATTTTGTTACCGCACTCGCTGGTGTCGGAGGTCCGTATACGCTTACTTATGAGTATACCGACATTTATGGTTGCTATAATAGTGCAACCGTAACTACATCAGTAGACGATAACTTTGTGAACGCCTGGGGCGATACTACGGTATATTATGGTGAAGACATCATGTTATACAGTGAGTCCGGTGGTGATTATACCTGGTCGCCTGATAATGGCGTTGATTGTATCAACTGTCCGATCACCATGGTGCTTCCACCATATTCCATTGATTATGTAATGACCTCAACGGATGAAAATGGATGTGTGGCTTCCGATGTGGTAGTGGTAAATGTTTTGCCCGAACCACCAAACGATGTGTTTATTCCAAATACATTTACGCCAAACGGTGATAATATCAACGATCTCTTTTATGTATATGGATGGAATTTAGCCACCGTCATCACATTAGAGATATTCGACAGGTGGGGTGAAGTGGTTTACCGCGGCGAGAATTTGGATGCAACAAATGCAAGTCTTGGTTGGGATGGAACCTATTTGGGTAAACAAGCCAACAACGGCGTGTATGCATTCATGATCGAAGTGGAATTCGACAACGGCCAACGCATGAATAAGGCCGGCAATATCACGCTGATCCGCTGATCAATTCAAATTTAATCTGTGCGTAACCTGAACTTATAGATCAGGAGCATCATGGTATTATAAGGTAATGCCACGATCCTGCGCAATGGCATTTTCCAGTATCCTGTAGGTAATCCCATCCAACTAAGCAATCCGTTCCATCCCTGCATTGTTCTGAATCGTTTGTGCACATAACGGTGCAGGTGCTTATAAAATTCCGGTGAAAAGGTGCCGCGATACATCAGCAATAATTCGTCGCTGTCGTTCCAGTTTTGTTTGGCAGATAACTGTTCGCGAACGCGTTCGTAAAATTTAGTACCCGGTAAAGGATAGGAAATGGAAATACCGATGTCGAATGGTTTACATTCACGCACCAGATCTAAGGTCATCTGAATATCAGCCTGTTCTTCGCCGGGATATCCGAATTGCAAAAAGAAGCATGGTTTGATGCCATGTTTTTTCATGATCTGTGTGGATGTCCTGATCTGCGCTACCGTAGTGCCCTTGTCCATTGCATCCAAAATTTTCTGCGATCCGCTTTCTGCACCTATCCATATCTCATCACATCCACTCGCGGCTAGATCGGCAATATTGTTTTCATCCAGTAACAGGTCGGCGCGACATTGGATCTTGAATCTGAACGACAATTTTTGCGCCTGAACCAGTTGTGAAAACTTATGGATCCATCCCGGCTTCAAGCCGAAGATATCGTCGCAGAACCAAAAATGTTCGACCTGATATTGATTTATCAGCATCGCAATTTCCTGCACAACGTGTTCGGGGCTGCGAGAGTGATATCGATTTCCGTAGATCGGTTTGGCGCACCAGTTGCATTTAAATGGACAACCGCGCGTGGTGGTCATGTTTAAAGAGAAATATTTTTTTGTCGACCTCCATATTTCCTGGTATGGGCGCAAGTTGATGAGGTCCCAGGCGGGAAATGGCAGTATGTCTAACTCGCTCAATACCGTGCGTTTGGCGGTGTAGTACTCAGTGCCCTGTCTGCTAACGGCTATGCCCAATATGGCATCCAGCGGCAATTCGCCAAGCACAAGTTCGCGCAAAGTGATCTCTGCTTCACCAATAATGATCACATCGGCGCCACATGATAAATAGTCTTTTGTGTGGTCTGTAGCATCGCTGCTTGAAACAATTACCCGGCAACCCTGTGCTTTTGCAAAACGGATCATGTCAAAACAGGCATTGCGCATATTCACCAGACACATTTTCGTCAGGTAATTGAATCCATCATCGTAAATGACGAGGGTATGTGGCAACTGCGTGCGAATAGCTTCCTTTACAGCATCTGTATTTCTGTCGAACACGGTGTCGTGCACCCGAACATCTACGCCGGCCTCGCGCAACACGGCAGCGGCATACAAGGTAGCCAGCGGGGGATAGGGCTCCTGTTTGCGTTCCTGCTTAGGATCAAGGTGTTGGAAATAGGTATTTGTGAGCAGTATGCCGGCCATACCTTACAAAGATACACCATGTTGTTGCTCGAAGGTTCGGCAACGTTGTTCAAGTGCTTCAGCCACTCTGAATTGAAAACCCTGCGGATGGTGTTTGGAGGCATGCTTTTGACCGCGAAAACTTACGGCATATTCGTGCTGCGGTATATGTTTATATTTTTTACGCAGGAAATATTGCGTGAAGGAGAATGCGATATGGTCGAGCGTGTTGCCAAATTTTCCACCTAATAAAAACTCACCCATGCGTTTAAAGAATCCCGACTTCCCCGGTAGAGGTGTGGCGTATTGAGGAATAAAGTTGGGAAAATATTCCTTCACCCATACATTCGACCTCAGAAAGGCATTGTATACATCATCACCTGTTTGATGCATGAGGGTGATGATCTCGGTTGCTGCAAAAATATTTTCGTCGGGAATGCGCAATGCGCGTGTATCGATATAGTAATTGATACAAAAGTAGGTGCGTTTGTTGAGCAGAAAGATCTTTTTATACAGCGTTAACAATAATCGACAAAGCCACAGGCGACCGGGCTCGGTGACTACCAGAAAATCGACATCGCTTTGTGCATCAAAATAGTTTTTAGATAAGGAACCGCTGATCATTACACTACGCACGAAGGGAAAACTCTGTATACGTTTACTGCGGCGCTGTGCTTTTGGTAATACGGCAGCGGCTCTCGCATTACCGGATCTCCGTCGTTCTGCCAGCGAGGCATTGTTGTGCACCGTATACAGATCACCAAAACGGTAGAGCAACAGATTTTCACAGAGCCGGTCCAGATCGCTTTGCACTTCTGATAAATGCGATACTTTATTATCCATGAACAACAGCACTTCCTGCACGGTAAGTGGATAATGAAAAATATCAAAATACAATATCGCCCTGATACATGCAGATTCCCGC
>JAYRVB010000492.1:0-2480 GCA_041918775.1 Chitinophagales bacterium | reverse complement strand
AGAAAAGGAAGGCATATATATTAATTTAGTATGCACAAACCCGGTCATTGCACTTCAATACGGGTGACAATATTTCCAATACGTATATTTGAAATTAAATACCCTTTTCTATATGGCTTACAAGATAGGCAACAAAGAAAAACCACTCGTATTAAAAACACCGCCACTCAGCAGCGAATACACCATGCATGTGGATCAAAAAGATGGTAAAGATGTTTTGGTTTGCACCGTCGGCAAAACTGTGCTTTTATACAATATCCGGATCATCGACGACCTGCATGCCATGCTCAAAAAGCACGGTGATTGGATGGAACTCGGCAGCGCCGACGAACAAAAACCCGCCAAAGAAGGCACAGTAGAAGCCTGGGGTCGCTCAGAAAACAATCCTGTAGGCGGATGGTATGGCCTCAAAAAAGGTCTCCGCGGAAGAGTGGGCATGTACATCCCCCCACTCATGGAAGCCCTCGGCCTCGCCGAAGTCACCCACGAAGCGAAAGGAAATAAAATGCGTGCTAAATAGGGCAATATGCTTTCCGTTGCATCCGTTGACCCCTTTTCACGCGAATCCCAATAGCTATTGGGAGCAAAGCCGAAAAGAATTCAATACCCTCACGATTGACGATTGGCGACTGACCCACTCACCCATTTTCACGCGGAGTTGCGGAGGAGCGGATCTCGATAGAAATCGGGAGCAGAAATACAAATGCACTCACTACTCACCATTCACCACTCACCTTTTACTCCACCAACACCCTCATCCCTTCACTATGGCTGGTAAACTCCGGCGCATACATACATTGTATGGTGCTGATGCCGTTGCTGAAATAGCCTTTGTGGGCTACGCGCAATGCATATTCAAATACATAAGTGCCTTTAGGTAAATAGCTGATAAAGAAGTTCGTGCTCGCGTCTCCTGTCGACTCGTAATACCCAAGTCCATCCTGCCACTTATATTGACTCAACACGTTCACCGGCTCAAATCCGCTTGCGCGCATATCTTTCAAATGCACATATTCCATATCGTGGTCTGATTTTATGACCATGCGCACTTTCACCAGATCACCCACATGCAGTGCGGTTGATTCACTAATGGCTTTAAGTTGTGGTCCGCTGGCGGTATTCACCTGCAAATACAATTGTTTCTCGAGTTTTATATTTGTTTCGGCACGCGTTACTTTATCCATATCCTCAAAATATTGCCAGTACATCGCACCATAACTTAAAGCAGATTGCTGCGGAGGGGTGATGGAAATATTTCCCAATTCAGGACGAATATTGGTGCCCAGCCAGTTGGTTTTAAAATAGCCGGTACCTAATTCTGTTTTATCAGCCTGCACGGTTGTGCCGCCTGCCATGATTTGCGCAAGCTCTTTTGCAGCCAGCAGGTTACTACCCCGCGATAACAGCGCGTAACAAGCTTCTGCAGTAGCGCGTGTGGTCTTCCAGTCAGTTGTTTGCTTTTGTCGAAGCAGCCAAACCTGTAACGCCTGCACAGCAGCAGCATCCTGTGCCACCTCGTTATACACTTCGATCATCAGTGCCTGAGTTTCGATCGGTGCAGTATACCAATAATATCCTGCAGTATTGGATTTCCAATACATGCCCATTTCTTCACTACGCATACTGTTCTCCGTAAGCGACTTTATTATTTTCTCTGTTGTCTTGGTCTTGTTGTCGCGGTGCAATATTAACGCGATCAAGCCTTTCTGATACAAATCATATTTTGTCCAATTATTTTCGATCTGCTTCAGATAATAGTCGAAAGCTTCTTTTTGCGTAGGGGACAACTGTTCACGAAATTGAGGATAATAGCTCATCGCATACACATATTGCAGAATGAGATTGTCAGGTACATAAGTCGCTTTATCCATACTCGTGTCTCTTTTCATTCGCGTATAATCTTCCTCCGCGCGAGCTGAGCAATAAGGGATTGCCTGGTCCAACATTTTTTGCACGCGGTCGGCTTCCTTTTCGTCAATGGCGTTTAGTTGCTTCAAATGCGCAAATCCCGTAACCAGATACTGTGTAATATATCTATCGTCATGCGAGCCCTTGAACCATGGCCATCCGCCATTGTCCAATTGCATTTGTTCCAATTTCTTCAAAGCATCATTGCGTTCATTCTCCATGCGGTTGATGTCAAACAACAAGGCAACGCGTTTTTTTCGTTCTGATTCATTTTACGCCTGAAGCACCCATGGTGTTTCCTCCAGCAACAACCCTTTTAATTCTGCATTTTTTTCCAGGTTTGAAGTGAGCGATGACGGATTTGTTTTCCAGCTATCGAACACGCGCTTGATCTCGGGATCACTGGTGGCAATATGAAAGGCGATCGCATTTGCATAGTATCTGCTAAATACCTGCTCTGCGCATTCGTATGGATACTCCATCATATACGGCAAGGCCTGTACGGCATACCAGGCGGGATTGCTGCTATATTCCAGTGTAACGCTTTGGTGGCGCAGGGTGGAGGAATTTTT
>JAYRVB010000491.1:0-3331 GCA_041918775.1 Chitinophagales bacterium | reverse complement strand
TGCAATTAAAACGTGTACTGCTGATGAGAAACAAGATCGCCAATGATCTGCACGATGATGTAGGCAGTGCACTCAGCACCATTAATATATTTGGAGCAGTAGCGGGTAAGAAGTCTGCCGATAATCCTGAGTTAAAATCCATCATTGACAAAATTACCGACATCAGCACAGAGATGCAGGAGAACATGACCAACATTGTCTGGAGTCTGCACCCGCGCAATGATAATTTTGATCAGATGATGCTGCGCATCAAATCGTATGCGCTGGAACATTTAGCTATTCAACAGATAGATGTGCATTTCAAGATAGATGAGCGTCTCAGTGGTTTAAAGATCGCTGCCAATAAACGAAAGGAGATGTTTTTGATCTATAAGGAAGCCCTGAACAATATCCTCAAATATGCCTCTGCTACCAACGTGCATATCTCCTTTAAACGCAACGGTGCCGACCTGGTCATGGAGATCACCGACAACGGTAAAGGATTTGATCCCGAGGAACTGCATGCAGGAAATGGCATGTTCACAATGCGCGAACGCGCAGCATTGATCGATGGGCAACTCCACATACGCTCAGCATCGGGTAAGGGCACCAGTGTGATATTGCAATGTAAATGCTGATACCTACTAAATTTTGCGGGTAGGATTGGACTGTTTTGCTTTATTTTTGATGTAATGAATTTCTATGGATATCCGGGTGGTCATTTTTGATGACAATCGCACCAGAAGAGAGGGCGTGTCCCTATTGCTCAATTCCTCCGATGGCTATGCCTGTGTAGGAGCGTTTGAGGATTTTGCCAAGGGGCTCGAACAGATCGAACAGTTGATCCCTGACGTGATCATTATGGACATAGACATGCCCGGTATCAACGGCATAGAGGCCGTTACCCGCATCAAGTTGCGATTCCCTGAACAGAAGGTGATGATGCAAACAGTTTTTGATACCGACGACAAAGTATTTGAAAGCATCTTGGCCGGCGCATCCGGTTATCTCCTCAAGAAAGCTTCGCCTGTAAAATTGTTAGAATCTATCCGCGAGATCCACGAAGGAGGTTCACCCATGACCCCGGAGATCGCTACCAAGGTGTTACAATTTTTCAGGACACGCGAACGCCAACGAGGTGCCGGACAACAATTACTTACCGCAAAAGAACAGGAAGTGCTGAGTGATCTGGTGAAGGGACTGAGTTATAAAATGATCGCCGACAAGCAAAGCTCCAGCTATCACACCGTAAATTTTCATATTCGGAATATCTATAAAAAGCTCCACGTACACAGCATTGGTGAAGCAGTAGCCAAGGCGATCAAAGACCGGTTGGTATAAACAGATTGCGGTACTTACCTACTAGATTTTGCGGGTACACAGGATACAGGTTAGCCATAATTTTGAGGATAGAATACCCCAGAATTATTGAACCCTAATCCTTTCTTATGAAACTTCGAAAACTACTTTTTGCTGTTACACTACTAATGACCTGCATCAGCCCGGTATGGGCAGATACGGAACCTGATAACGACCTTGCCGCAGGGGCAGACGCAATGACGATTGGCGACCCGGCTACGGGAACCATCAACATGTCTGGCGACCTGATCGACTTCTATGCATTCACTACAAGTGATGATGGAACCATTTCACTTGATCTGACCAGCGATGTAACATACCTCACCATTCGCCTGTATGATGCGGATGGCGTAACGGTATTGCAAACGGCTTCTAATTATAGCAACGTTTCCTTATCCAGAACCGGACTTGCTGCCGGTAATTATTATGCGGCTGTTGTAGCCTATGCCGGATATAGTGGCACTTACGACATCACAGCTACGGTAACTGCAGCGCCCTATATGAACGATACCGAAAGTAATAATACTTATCTGCTCGCTACCGACCTGACAGAAAATGGAAGTACTGAAGGACATATCGGATATCGTTATAATGGGGGCACTTATGATACGGATGATTGGTACAAGATCGTAACTACTTCTGATGGTGCCATCACCGCCACATTTACCAATACTTTTGGGGCGTATAATACTATTTATATTTACGACAATGACGGAACAACCTCCTTAGGCAGCAGCGCTAATTATGGAACAAGCAGCATTACCATTCCGGGAAGAGCGGCCGGAACCTATTATATCCGTTTGAATTATTACTCCTCCTCACATTTTAATGGCTATACCCTCAGCAATACTGTTACGCCAACCGCATACGACAATGATGCTGAGCCAAACGATCTTTTTTCTGAGACTACGGTCACCATTCCTGAAAATGACAGTGTGAGTGGCCATATCGGCCATAGATATAATGGCGGCACCTATGATACTGATGATTGGTATCTGCTCGAATTAACACAAGACGGTCAGATCAATCTGAATCTGAATTATGGTTTCGGACAGTATCATGGTATTTATTTATATGATAGCGATGGTACAACCGTACTCGCAAACAACTTTAATTATAATGCGGCCACAATTACCAGGAATAATTTATCCGCCGGAACTTATTATGCAAAGGTTGACAATTATTCTTCCAGCTATCATTCCGGTTACATCCTCGAGTTTGAAGCCATTCCTGCCGCATACGCGAATGATACCGAACCGAATGATGTATACACCCAGGCAAATACAGACATTCCTGAAGGCGGCACCGTTTACGGTCATATCGGATTTTATGAAAATGGTGGCACATACGATACAGATGACTGGTTCACCTTCACCACCACTCAGGATGGTATCGTAAGTCTGACCTTGAATGCAGACCCTGGACAATATCATGGTATTTATATCTATGATAATAATGGCACCACCTTGCTGTCCAATGATTTTAATTATACCTCCGTTACTACGACTGTTAATAATCTGGCTGCGGGTGATTATTACGCCAAGGTGGATAATTACAGTGCATCATACCATTCTTCTTACGCTTTGTCATTGTCTGTAACATCACCTGCCTATGCCAACGATCCCGAACCAAATGGATCACTTGCAGAAGCAGTGCCTATGCTCACCAATTCAACGGTGGAAGGCCATATCGGTTATAGAAACAATGGAACTATTTATGACCAGAACGATTATTATGTTTTCACACTGAGTGAACCCGGCGATGTAACGCTTTCTATCAATAAACTCCCCGGACAATATAACACCTTGTATTTATTAAATAGTGTGGGCGCAACTTTGGAATCTCAATCAAATTACGGCGCCTTTTCCATCACGGAGAATGACCTACCTGCAGGCGTGTATTATGCAAGACTCCATTATTATTCCACTAGTCACTTCGGTGGATACGCACTCACCAATAGTTATTGCCCTGATGTGATCACCATTGAAGCTAC
>JAYRVB010000490.1:0-7828 GCA_041918775.1 Chitinophagales bacterium | reverse complement strand
TGGAGACGCTGTGGTGGCCAAGATCCGCCAGATGCTGGATCAATATGTGAAACCTGCTGTGGAAATGGATGGTGGTGCTATCCAGTTCAAATCTTTCGATAATGGCATCGTTACCCTCATCATGCAGGGGAGTTGTAGCGGTTGCCCTTCCAGCACAGTTACCCTCAAATCAGGCATTGAAGGCTTGTTGAAGCGCATGGTGCCCGAGGTAAAAGAGGTAGTAGCGGAAAGCATGGAATATTGATCCGCACCAGTTAACACTTATCATTACATTTCCTGGGGCTATTGCAACGCAAAGGGTCGCGCATAAACGCGGTCATTGGTCTGTAATTGCACAAAATACATGCCCGACGATAATTCCGATAAAGGGATCTGCATAATGTGCAGTCCCGGTGTATCCGATACCTTTATTTCTTTCTGAATGGCACCTGCCGCATTAACGATCAGGCATCTGAGCGGCTGTTCGCGTTGCACAGAGTATTGGAGGGTAATAAAGGTCTCTGCAGGATTGGGATATACGCCGAGTATCACCGCATTGTATGTTGCATCGATGTACACAGTGCCCGTATCCGGTGCAGCAGGACAACCAGGGGCTAAAGGTTCTATGCGGTTTGGAAATCTGACAGAAACTGTGTCAGCATGATTCAGCACATTATTGCCATCAAAACATTGCCAGCCGTCGTCGTACTGATAATTGCTGTCGATCATATCAATATTATTGATAAAGTAGTAATCGCCCTGCACGCGTGATTTATTCACATCCAGCATTAACCATCCTCGGTGTTCTATATCCACGTATTTAATGTGCTCATTCATAAACATAATGGTTTCTTCCGCCCATCCGAGATCTTCGCTGGGGGAAGTAACACTCGGCCCTACAAATTCCACCCCCGCGCTCCCGGGACCTCCCGGCGAATAACTTGGCGTAGCAATATCATTAGCCCATGAACTGTGAATGTCGCCGGTTAATACAACTTTATTGCTGGCAATAGAATCTCGCATGAACTGCAATACTGCTTCCTGATCCTTTGGATATCCATCCCACTGATCATCATTGACCGGAATGCCTAATGCTGTGAGTGGCGACATCATAACCTGTTGTCCGATCACTTTCCATTGTGCAGTGGAGTTGAGCAATCCATCGAACAGCCACTCGCGTTGTTCTAAA
Source organism: Chitinophagales bacterium (assembly GCA_041918775.1). GTDB lineage: Bacteria > Bacteroidota > Bacteroidia > Chitinophagales > BACL12 > UBA7236. The sequence continues at coordinate 6,660 of JAYRVB010000490.1, read as the reverse complement.
CTGATAATATGTCGCGAAGGATCATCCCAATCCCAATCAAAGTAATCTAGTTGTTTAGACCGATCATCAACACGTGTATCCAATACCCAGAGGTCCATTAGGTCGCCGAGCTGAAAACTGCGATAAGAGGAATAGGGGAAAATCGTATCGGCGTTGCGCAACACAGGCATCCAGTTAAAATATGCTTCCTCTGCTGCGGCCACGCGTGTAAGCCATTCACCTTCAAAAGCGGGTTGGTGATTTACTGCGCCGTTGTTCCAGGAGTTGTCGGCAAATTCATGATCGTCCCAAAGGCAAATGAATGGAAAATTCTGATGTAAATATCTGAGTTGCTGATCTAGTCTATATTGTGCGTGACGTGTGCTGTAATCACTCAGATCAATGATCTCCTCCTCCGGATCGTAGGGGCGATCTACTGCCGGGTTATATCCATAACCTTCTGTTTCATATTCGTAAATGTAATCCCCTAAAAAGATCACTGCGTCAAAATCATTGCGCTTGGTCAGTATTTCATATACGTTGAAGTAACCCGCATTTAAACTTGCACAACTGATCACAGCAAAACGCAAACTATCTACATCTCCTGCTGGCAATGTTTTGGTTCTTCCGGTGAGCGAATACCAGCCATTATGGGCAAATCTATAGTAATAGGTGTGATACGCTTCAAGACCCGTTACATGCACATGCACGCAATAATCAGCAACTGCATCTGTGGAGGCTTCACCGGAAGCAACCACATCAGTAAAATTGGTATCTGTTGCCACCTCCCAGTTAACAATGGGTGCTGTATCGTCGGGTACCGTGATGCGTGTCCATAATAACACACTGTTGGCAGATGGGTCGCCTGAAGCAACACCGTGATAAAAGGGGGCTAACAGACTGTCGGCAATACATCTTTCCTGAGCTGACACAATGCTGGCAAACAGCAATAAAAAGGTGAACGTGCTAAAGATTTTCATGGTTGAAAAAATCTGAGATGATGGTTTCGTCTATACTTCTGAAATGAAAGTGTTGTACAATTTGCCCATTGTCCACTAGATAGATGCTAGGCACCGACGGGCCGGCGATGCTAAAGAAACTGCGCATGGGCATGTAAATATACGGATATTCAGCACCCTGACTTTCTGCCCAAAAGGTATGCATTAGTGCGCTGTCGCCTGTAAACACACAGCGCACCCGATCCTCTAAATGATGCCGGTCTGCAATGATGCTGATCTTTTCCGCGGCTTGTTTACAATACGTGCAACTTACACTATACATACAAAGTATATACTTCCCATCATCGGGTATTAATTGTTGTAATGCAGGGGTCTCCTGATATCTTTTATTGGCTTCGTCTATTACTGATTTCGGCATGGCTGGATATTGCATCAGGAAATCAGGTGGCGAAAATATGGATGGCGTAGCCAGGGTAAAAACGATGATGAATAAGGCAGCAGAACTCAGGTGTTTCCAGTTGCTGTCATTTTGTTTTCTGATAAACAACAAGCCACCCAACAGCAGGATGTTTTTGACAAGTGATGCGACCGGCGACATGCTGATCATAGTGCCAAAGCAATGGCAGTTTGCTGTTTCTCCCTTTCCGATCTGCAGGATGAGGTATCCGGAAAATGCGAGTAGGAGGATACTCAGGGTTGTGTGCACAAGCGTATATCGCCATTTGAGGATCAGCAACATCCCCAGCATAGCCTCGCCACTGATGATCAATCGGGCAAGTATGGAAGACAGGGATAAGCTTAAGAAACCCTGACTAAAAATATAGATCTCAAACGCATCAACATCGATCAGCTTGAGCACGGCAGAGGTGATGAACACCAATCCGATAAAATATCTGATGCCGATCTTTACATAGTGCATAGGTAGTGATGAACTGTGATGCGATTATGAAAATGGAATACGATTTAATCGGTTCTGTTCGCTAGTTGCCCGCAGGCTGCATCAATATCTTTTCCGCGACTGCGACGCACCTTCGCAATGATGTTGTGTTTTTCGAGATAGCTGATGAATTTTTCCCGCTGTATTTCCATAGAGCGTCGAAAATCGGCTTCGCGAATGGGATTATATTCGATGATATTGACACGCGCAGGTACCCTTGCACACAAAGCCACCAGGTTTTTAGCGTCTTCCATGCTTTCATTGATGCCGTCAAATAAAATATATTCGAAGGTGATGCGATTGCCGGTTTTGATATAAAAATAATTCAGGGCCATCACCAGATCATTGATATTATTTGCATCATTCACCGGCATCAATTTGCTGCGCTTTTCATCATCGGCTGCATGGAGCGACAAGGCTAAATTGAATTTTACCTGATCATCAGCAAGCTTGCGGATCATTTTGGCCAATCCTGCAGTGGATACAGTGATCCGTTTTGGCGACATGCCCAATCCGTCTTCTGCGGTGATGCGTTCAATGCTGCTTAATACATGCGCATAATTCAACAGCGGTTCACCCATGCCCATGTATACGATATTGCTGAGATGCCTTTTGTGATATTTTTCAGCAGCCCGATTCAGTAACACCACCTGATCTACGATCTCCCAGGGCATTAAATTGCGCTTCACCTTCATGAATCCGGTAGCACAAAACGTACAGCCAAGATTACATCCCACCTGGCTGCTCACACAGGCCGTCATACGATCATCAGCCGGGATCATTACCCCTTCGATCAAATGGCCGTCGTGGGTGCGAAAGCGACATTTCACTGTGCCGTCGCTGCTTTTTTGCTCAAAATCCACGCTGAGGGCTTCGAGGGTGTACTGGTCTGAAAGACTTGCCCGCAATCTGGCGGGGAGGTCGGTCATCTCCTCAAAACTCAAGGCGCCTTTTTGCCATATCCAGGCATACAACTGCCTTGCCCTGAACCCGGGTTCACCCATGGATGCCAACAGAGCGGTGATTTCAGGCAGAGAGAGGCTGCGTAAACAGGGTTTTGAGGCCATTCTACAAAGGTAGTGAATATGCGAGGGTCGGGGCCTGTTTTGAAAAATGGCTCAAAAACCCGACTTTTAACCTTCCAAACACATACTCTTAAAGCATGCTCAAACGACTGATCCTGATGTTGACGTGTTCTGCGACACTGACCTTGCATGCGCAGGATATTCATTTTACGCAATTCTTTTATTCCCCATTGACACTGAATCCTGCCTTGTGCGGCGCGTTTAACGGGAATATCCGTGGAATTGTGAACTATCGCAATCAATGGAATTCGTTCGCACCCTTTAATACGTTTGCCAGCAGTGTGGATATGAACTTTGGGTCAAGCTTTCTCAAGAACGACCTGATGGGCATCGGCCTGAATGCATTCAATGATGTGGCCGGTGATACCCGCTATTCGAGCACCAATGTCGGGCTTACCTTTGCCTACATCAAAACGCTGGGCGACAGATACCACCGAAGCTACCTGAGCGCCGGATTTCAGGGCTCGTATGCGCAAAAAAGTGTCGACTATCTGGCCATGACCTTCAGCAATCAGTTTGATGGGGTGTATTACGACGCCACATTGGCATCTGGAGAATCTATCGGATTTGATACCAAAGGATATCTCGACCTCGCAGCCGGTCTGATGTGGTATCTGGTGCCACGTGAAGATCGCTTCAGTATGTATATGGGAGCATCCATTTATCATTTGAATCAACCTGATCAGTCCATAGGCGCTATGGACGATCAATTGTATATGCGTTATTCAGCACATATCGGCGCACAGATACCGGTAGGTAAAATGACTTCTCTGGTGCCCTCATTCATGTATATGTCGCAAGGACCTTACACTGAATTTTTTGGCGGCACCAATCTGAAATTCTATTTACAGGGTATGCAGTGGAGTTCCACCGCTATTAGCTTCGGATTGTGGCAGAGGGTAGTAGGTGATGTGGATGGTGGCACAAAAGCCGAATCAACGGCCATCACCTCCCGACTTGATTACGAAAAGATCAGCCTCGGTATCAGCTACGATGTGAATGTGTCGTCACTTTCTGATGCAAGTGCAAATAACGGTGGTCCTGAAGTTTCTCTGACCTATATCGCACCATTGCCGCAGAAACCAAGAAAGATACCTTGCCCTAAGTTTTAAGGCAGGTTTACCCTTTATTTGCATAAATATGAAATGGCAACACACGATCAGCGCTTTGTGTGTGCTTTACACGTTGTTATGCGCACCAACACTTTATGCGCAACAAACACCAATATCAGCTCCGGAACCAAAATTGCCAATGGGTACATTGGTGGAGAATGAGTATACGTTTGTTCGTGGCACTACCCTGTATAAGAAATATAAACGCGTTCAGGTATTTACCTCTGGCACAGATTCCATCATGATGTTGGAATCGTTTAATATCCATCGCAACTGGACAGTTAATAAATACCTCAACAAATATCCTGATATGGCTTTGTTCGGTTGGCAAAGCACGTATGATATCCACGGCACTTTGCTCACCGAATCTTATTGTGATACACTTACCGGACGATGCGATGTGCGCAAACAATATCACTACTATCCCAATGGTCAGTATTTAGCCATTTTGCAGTATGATAAACGCTGGCTCGAAGGACAAAGCAATTTCTATTATAATTCAGGCACACTCAAGTATACACTAGAGTATCACAATAATCGCATTTGGAATATTCTGGCCTATTACGACCAGCAGGGCCAGGCATTGTTTCCCGGAGATTTTTCCAATGGCAGCGGTACCATGTATGTTTACGCAGCTAATGGGATCCTGCTGAAAAAGAAAATATATCGCAATGGTCGGTTAATAAAAAACTGTACCTGTAAAGGCAATGCAGATTGCCCTTGTGAAAAAAAATAAATTACTGCCGGATAAAACTTTCTGTGGCGTAACCATTGGTAGAAATGAAATATAGTCCTGCCGGCAGATCATCTATTTGAATTTGGAGGCTCGTATCAGTGATCGTGTAGGTTTTCAATAGTTTTCCATCTGCCTGCATAAGTGCACATTGTTCACCGATAGCGGCTTCGTCAAATTCCAGATAGAGCACATCATGCGCTGGATTTGGCCATAGCGCGATCGTCGATATTTCACCTGTTCGACCGCCAATGCCTACTGTTCCGATAACGGTACTCATGCAATTATGTGCATCCTTTACCCAAATGGTATACGTGCCTGCACTCAGGCCGGTGAATTTTTTACTGCTTTGCCAGGTCACACCTCCATTGATACTGTATTGTTTAGCCCCATAACCACCACTGCTGTTCACAGTGATCTTTCCATTCGAGGCACCGGCCGGCGTTTCATTGGTGATGCCGGTAACAAACACCGTTAATATCGGGTCCTGTGTGATATTCGCATTTGCAGATACGGTTGTGCCACAGGCATCTGTGATGCGCAGTTTGTATGTGCCGGCACATTTTCCGCTAACAGGACCGGTATAGCTGATCCATGGACCACCACCCGGGTTTTTATATTCCAACACATAAGGTGCACAGCCATATTGCGCAGAAAAATTCAATGTGCCATTGCAGGTGCCGAAACAGGTAACGGGGGTATGCGCCTGGGTAATTGCTAATGGCAGGATCGCTATTTCATCAGCACCTATATCAACGCCGGGGCCCTGCACCCGTAAAGTGCCATCCATATCCGTTTCATCCACACCTAAAAAAGCAGGATCACCGGCATGCGCACAAGGAGAAGTATAGGCAAGATGCAGATCGGGTGTGAGGGCATCCACAAATTGCGGATCCAATGTAATGCTATGTGCATCTTGTAATGTTGCGGATTGGAAATTGCTGTATCCAACCAGATAATCGAAGTCGTAAAAGAAAGTGGCGTTGGACAAGCCTCCCGGATAATAGTAACAATTGTGATCAAGGGTATTGCCGAAAGTGGCATCAATGGTTTCTGCATTTACCAGCCAGGTAGATGTTGAGGCGAAAAAAATATTATTGATCACGGTACAATTCAATGCATACTGAATCCATAATTGCCCGAAACCGGTGTTTAACAGATCATTGTCAAATACCGTGTTGCCGGTGAAGCTGCAGTTTTGTACCAAGCCGGTAGACGGATAATCATATCCGCCAAATCCCAATCCGGATTTTTCATTTCGATATAATACATTATTCCTGACCGTGATGTTTTCTGCAATGAACCCCATGTTTTCACAACCGATCTCCATGCCCACATCACTGCCGGTCACTGTATTGTTTTCAACGATGATGTCTTTGCCGCCGTCTACATAAATACCTGCTGCAAATCCTCCGCCATAAATGGAATTGGCATCGGTCACCACATTGTTTTTACACACGCCATTGCGTGCAAAGTTGACTGCATCATTTGTGTTTACCCAATCTTCACCGCCTATCATCACAATGCCAATATTATTGATGTCGGTAAGGGTGTTGTTGGATATTTCAAACCCGTCTACATTCCCATTTACTGCAATGGCTTCACTTGGTGCCGGGGCGATATTGCTCAGGGTGTTTCCGCTGATCAATACATGCGTATAGGCAATGGTGGTGTTGGAACCTACAAAGAGAATGCCTACGGCATTGCTTCCCAAAAGGTCATGCATGTGGTTATTGATGATCTGAATGCTGTCGCCCCTTCCTTCGCATAAAATGGCATAACTATCGTTGCAATCTGTATTGTAAAATGTGCAATTGCGAATGATGATATTGCTGCAATTTCCATACACGTTGAT
>JAYRVB010000489.1:0-8908 GCA_041918775.1 Chitinophagales bacterium | reverse complement strand
TTATGTGCCAGTTTTTCCACCCGAGGACGCATACTTAAAATGCGATGCAACTCTTCATCCGTTTGTTTTCCATTGAGTCGTTTGATCTCGGATATCTTCCAATCATTGAGGTGTTGCTCAAGCCCCTTCATCATGCCGTAGAAGGCTGTTTCTGCAGTATTCGGAATGAAGGAAAAAATAGTATGCTCGTAATCGTAGTTGACTGTTTGCAACACTTTCTGGGTTAGCAATCTGCCCAGTTCTTTGCGCTCGGCGTAAATCTCTTTATCGTTACCCCGACTAAAATAGATGCGTTCAAAGCTACAACTCTTGCGCTCGCGTGGCATCAGGCATTGTGCTTCTTTTACAGTGCCTTTTTTCTTAATAATAAGCGCATGGCCAGGTGTGAGTTCACGAACCTGCTCAAACGGCACGTTAAAGGTGGTCATGATGGCAGGACGTTCGCTTGCCGCAACTACCACTTCATCATCATGATAAAAATATACAGGTCTGATCCCATTTGGGTCGCGTAACACAAACGCATCGCCATGGCCCAGCAAACCGGTCATGGCATATCCACCTTCAAAATCTTTGGCGGCTCTGGTCAATACTCTTTGAATATCCAGGTCGTTTCCAATGATATTGCTCAGTGTTTTATTATCGTGGTAATCTTTCTTTTCATCAAACAAACGCTGCACCTCATCATCCAGAAAATGGCCGATCTTTTCCATTACCGTAACGGTATCAACAAACTGGGTCGGGTGCTGACCTAACTCCGTTAATTGTTGGAATAACTGATCGTTGTTCACCATATTGAAGTTGCCGGCTACCAAAAGTGTTCTGGTTATCCAGTTGTTTTCGCGAACAAAGGGGTGGCAGGAGTCTATATCGTTTCTGCCATAAGTGCCATAGCGCAAATGACCAAGGAGTACTTCTCCGGCAAAAGGCACATTTTGTTTTGCCCAATCCGCATCGTGGTAGAGGTCGGGATTCTTCCGCTCCAGTTTGGCAGATTTCTTAAAAACTTCGAAAAAAATATCCTTGATCGCAGAAGGAGAAATGCTGCGTTTGCGATCATAGTATTTGTATCCCGGTTTCTGATCGATCTTGATCGCTGCAATTCCTGCACCGTCCTGTCCCCTGTTATGCTCTTTTTCCATGAGCAAATACAGCTTGTTCAGGCCGTACAAGGGAGTGCCATACTTTTCATGATAATAGGACAGCGGTTTGAGCAATCGAATGAGGGCAATGCCGCATTCATGCTTGATCTGGTCACTCACGCGATAAATATTGGATTAGTGGTGTAAAGTTACCAAATCCTGCAGAACATATCTGTGTAAACATCACATCAGGTCGCGGATAATATCCTCCACGCGCACTCCATCGGCTTCTGCCTTATAATTGCGTACGATCCTGTGGCGGAGTACAGGCAGGGCTACGGCCTTAACATCCTCAATATCCGGCGCATATTTACCGTGGATAGCCGCATGACATTTTGCGCCCAATATCAGGTATTGTGATGCACGAGGACCTGCACCCCAGCTGAGATATTGATTCGCCTTGGCATGTGCCATAGCTGTATTGGGACGCGTTTTACTTACCAGGCCAACTGCATACTGCAACACATTATCGGTTACAGGTATACGACGGATCACATGCTGATAGGACATGATCATTTCGCCATCGAACACCTTTTGCAGTTCTGTTTTATTGTCGCTGGTGGTGGACCTGACGATCTGCAATTCTGCTTCAAATGAAGGGTAATCGAGCACAATATTGAACATAAAGCGGTCGAGTTGCGCTTCAGGTAAAGGATAGGTTCCTTCCTGCTCAATGGGGTTTTGTGTTGCCAGCACGAAAAACGGTTTATCCAGCACATGATTATGCCCACCGATGGTGACATTTTTTTCCTGCATGGCCTCTAACAGAGCAGCCTGGGTGTTAGGTGGTGTACGGTTGATCTCATCTGCCAAAATAATATTGGCAAAGATCGGCCCGCGAATAAACTTGAAATTTCGTTGTTCATCGAGGATCTCTGCACCTGTGATGTCGCTCGGCATAAGGTCGGGTGTGAACTGTATTCGTTTGAACGACAAATGGAGTGCATCAGAAATGGTTTTGATCAGCAGGGTTTTTGCCAGACCCGGAACACCCACCAACAAGCTATGTCCATCGCTGAAAATGCTCATCAGCACATGTTGCACCACTTCGTCCTGACCAATGATCACTTTACCGATCTCGGCGTTCAGTTTCCTGAAATCAGCCGACAATGCGTCAATTGCCTCTACATCATTTTTGAATGCTGCCATTTCTTTCAATTTACTGCTTAGTTACCAGCGGTTTCGATCAGCTCCTCTAAAGAGGTGCATCCTGTATAACTTTCATCTATGCGAATATACTCACGCTGCGCTTTAGTTTTGATCCACTCCAGCATGGCCTCCTGCTCTTTTTTGTTGAGGGCGTACTGTTGCAAACGGGCATAATCGTCTTTAATATTCATTTGGTGTGGTTCGCTTTGGTCGTTGAGCACGATGATGCGAACGCCTTTGCTGCCATCCGGTCCGGTATAGGGTAACACCAGAGAAACATCACCCTCCTTCAGGTTTTCTATAGAATAGTAATCATCCGGTGCCAATTCTGAAATTTCAAATCGACTGCCACCGGTTTGCGGATTCAGAACGGTACCACATGTTTTCTTTGTGTCCTCGTCGCTTGAGAACTTTTTCGCCGCATCACAGAAACTGATATTCCCTGCAACGATCTGTGCACGAATACTATCCAGTTGTTTGTTTGCCGCTACCATATTCAAGTTGGTAACCGGTGCTGAGATCAAAATGTGGCGCAAGCAGGCTTTATCTCCCTGGCGGCTCTCCATTTTAATAATGTGGTATCCAAATTGCGTTTCCACAATTTCACTAACCTCGCCAGGTTGCAGCTTAAATGCCGCTGCTGAAAATTCCGTAACAAAAGTTTCGCGGGTCTGACAGCCTAAATCTCCACATTTATCCTTGGAGCCATCTTTAGAGTAAGCCCCTGCCAGCAAACAAAAATCCTCGCCTGCCTTTATACGCCTGAGGATATCACTTGCTTTATCATAAGCGATCTTCTTTTGTTCGGCATTGGGTTTCGGGATGATCACAATTTGTCCGTACTCCACTTCGGCATTGATATACGGCAGTGAATCCTGTGGGATACTTGCAAAAAATGCCTTCACTTCATTTGGCGATACCGACATACTTCCCAGAATTGAACCGCGCATGCGTTCGATCAGGAGCATATTGCGTACATCCTCCCTGAACTCCTCTTTGATCTCTTGTACGGATTTACCATAAAACTCCTCCATTTTCTCCTGTGAGCCGAATAAACTTTCGAAGTAGCGAATACGGTTGTTGATATTATCCTCCACCTCATCATCGGTAACTTCAATACTGTCTTTTTGCGCCTGGATCAGCATTAGTTTCTGGGAGATCAGCTCCTGCAAAATAAAACAGCGGTAATCGGCCGGTACATCTCCCTGCTGCATAGCTTCGAAATAATACGACTCCACTTCGCTCATCAGGATGATCTTATCACCTACTTGTGCTACTATTTTATCTACTGTTTGTGCTTGCGTTATCAGCGGCAGCGCTAACAACAAGGTGATCAGTATTTTTTTCATTTTTCCTTTTTTAAAATTTCTGCATTATCCCTTTTCATCCCTTCTGTATAGATGCGCTGATAGGTTTCATTTAACAAAACTTTCTTTCGGGTATTAATAATAATATCGCGTATATCGTTCTTATAATATTCAAAAGGACCTAAAGTTCCTTCGGTATAATAATCCTGCACTAAGGCAAAGTACCGGTTAGACGTATCGCTATAACTGATCGGGGCTTTAGACCTGAACTTTCCATTGGCATACATATCGTATGGCAAAAGGTTAAACAGGTCGTTGGTGTTCAGCCAGACATCCGTATTGAGCGAAAACCGGTCGGCATGTGCAACACAGTAACGTTCAAGCGGATAGCGGTATTTTTCTACCCCTCTCGAAAACCAAAATAATACTGAATCCGCTGACTTTTCGCCTTTGGGCACCACTACATAATTCAGTCGATAGATGTCGGAAGGGAGCACAAAATCCTGTGTATGCTTATCGAAATATGCTTTGAGGCTGTCGTCAATCACCACGGTATCCAGATTCTCGGCGAGGAATTGCCGCTCATAGGCATATAAAATAAGGCTTTCCTTATACTCTTCAGCCTGCTTCTCGATCTTTGCCAATGCGGTTTGGAGGTTGTCCTCTGCTACGCGCATGATCAGATTTTGTCGTATCCAGCTTTCAATAAAAGCATCCACAATAGCTGCGCTATCTTCCGGCTTTGTGCCTTCTGCTACGAGCGCTTCTATATCAGACACGTATAAAAACTCATCGTATACACGCGCTATAGGCTCTTCGTTTTTCTCCGGCTTTGGATTATTGCAGGAGAGCAGCGAAACGGATGCCAACAGCGCTATGTATACATTCCTGATCTGCAATGCGTTAACGTACCATTGAATTGAACACCTTCTGATCTATCACTACCGGATATTTATTGTGCAGTTCTTCTATCCACTCTTTTTCGAGTTGATCCTGATAGGCAGATATCACATATCCTCTGGCCTCGTCTAAAGATTTTGGCATAGGAGCGATCACTTTGTTCAATCGAACAAAGGTTATCGAGCCATCAGCATTCAAAATATCTTCACCAACGCCAGGTGTTTTATTCAGTTTGTCGACATTGCTGTCCTGACCAGGCAAATAAATAGCCGTTTTCACGCTTACCAGTTCCACACTGTCTTTGTTGAATTTGGCCATGATCTCTTTATCACCTGCTTTTTTTCCGGCCATTTTTCGCACTGCTTTTGCTGTTTTGGTATCCTTACATGTGTAAGTAGTTGCTTCAACACGTTCTTCCCACATGTATTCTGTTTTGTGCTGCTCATAATAATTGCGCAACCCAACCGTATCTGTAGAGCCGCGGCTCCAGATCTTGCGTTCGAGCATTGCAAACAATGGCAGACCGTCGCGGTATTCCTGCAATAATCTGCGGAAATCTACATTTCTCTGACTCAGGTCGTACTCTATGATCGTTTGTTCAACTGCTTGTGCATAGAGCTTGTTATATTTTTCTTCAATGCTTTTATCGCGATTCACTCTTTGGTTGATCTCGAGATAAGAAGCCATATCTGTTTGCGTATATTTTTTATCGCCGATCGTAAACAATACTTTATTGAGGCCGTCGGCTTTATGCATATTCCAATTGCTTTTCACAAAAGCAGAATCAAGTGTGCCAAGCAATTCTTTTTTGGCATCCAGGTTCTCAGTAAATGGATAGCTCGCTTTTGCTTTGGCTACGAACTCAGCACGCAGGTCTTTATATTGCGGGCTTTTCTCAATACGACTCTTGAGTTCATCCTTCATTTCGGCATATGACGACAATGGTTTTTTCTCAATGAGTTTAATGATATGCCAGCCATATTCACTTTGCACCGGCTCGCTGATATCGCCAGGATTTTTCAACGTATAAGCAGCCTCTTGAAATTGAAACGCTGTTTTACCGGTGGTAAATGGTTCTAACTGACCTCCTTTTGATGCCGAAGATTTATCAGCAGAAAATTTCGTTGCTAATTCAGCAAAGTCAGCGCCGCCCTTCAACAACTGATACAAACTATCTGCCTGTTTTTTTGCTTTTGCTACTTCTTCAGGTTTTGCTTCTTTTGGTGTGCGCACCAAAATGTGTGCAACAGTAGTAGTACCCTGATTGGTCCTTTCCTTTGGTACATAGATCACATGATAACCAATTGAAGTTTTGATCACATCTGAATATCCACCTACAGCGGTGCTAAATATGGCGTTTTCGAAGGTCTGATTAGCGATCTGTCCCTTTAACACCCAACCGATCAATCCCGGATCATTGGGTGAGGATTTATCCGTACTAACTTCCTTCGCTACTTTCGAAAAGTTTTCGCCTTTGGCCAAACGCTCACGGGCTTGTTTCATTTTGTTGATAGCAGCCATGGTGTCTACACCGGGTGCCTTAGTATCAACGCCAATCATAATGTGGTATACCAGCCGTTCTTTTTGCATGTCGGCATACATGTTCTGTGCAGCCAGTTCGAGCACTTCCTTGTCGAAGTTTGACTTGATCAATTGATCGCCATACTTCTGAAGTTCTTCTCTTACTTTTTCAGTAGTGTCGATCTTTTCAGCTCTGGCTTCAGTTACTTTTAACTTGAAGTTTACATACAAGTCAAGGTACTCCTGCAGGCTTTCGCGACTGTAGTCATTCTGCTTATCGGGGTTATTCTTCTTGTATACATACAAGAATTCCTCTTTTGAAACGGGCTGGCCGGCAACTGTGAATAAAACCGGATCGTTTCCTGTGGACTGGGCCTGTGCTGCTGCGGTGATGAAGAAAGCGAGCAGCAACATCCATGATTTAATAAAATTCATTTTCATATGTGGAATTGTCAATTTTGGTCTGGTCGGGTCTGTAAGGGATGCAAAGCTAATGATTTTGCGTAATCGCCGGGCTGGCAATCGGCCTGTTTGCAGCAAAAATCGTGCAAGTTTCAGGCGATTTTATGCCTATCTTTGCGGACTTAACAAAATTTAAAGCATGTCTATTGCACAAAACAAGGTTGTTTCCCTGACTTATGAACTCCGTCAGGACAACGAAACCGGTGATCTGATAGAAGTGGTAAAGGCTGACCAGCCCTTTGTTTTCCTCTTCGGAGCCGGTGGGTTATTGCCTGAATTTGAGAGCAACCTGGCAGGAAAGGTGATCGGATCGAATTTTGCCTTCCAGATCCTTGCTGTGAACGCTTATGGCGAATTTGATGAAGGGGCGTTGGAATACGTTCCGAAGGAGATTTTCATGATCGACGGCAAACTGGCTGAAGACATGCTGCAACCCGATCGTTTGATCAATTTACGCGACCAGGATGGCCATCTCGTGCGTGCACGCGTGGCAGAGGTTGGTGAGGCTGAAGTGTTGTTAGACTTCAATCATCCACTGGCCGGCGTTAATCTCTATTTTACCGGTGAGATCCTCGACATTCGTGAAGCTACGGCTGAAGAGATCGCCCACGGTCATGTGCATGGTCCGGGCGGCCATCACCATTGATGTGCGGGTTTAGCGGCTCTTCTTTGTGCTGATGTTTGGCAGGGTATATCAATAGCCCTGCTGCACCCCTATTGACCAAAATTTCGGCTCAATGTATCAGAGGGACGGTGTTCTTCCACCATCCACGGGCAGGTTAATGCCATTGATATAGGCTGCCTGCGGGCTTGCCAGAAAGATGATGGCATTGGCGATCTCGGAAGGTTCGGCAAATCTGCGCAATGGGATCTCCTCCTGCATTTTGTGCGCTACTGATGAGGTATCGGCCTGTGTTCGAGCGGCATTTGCGGCTATTATGGACTGAAGGCGCTCGGTGGAAGTAGCGCCAGGAAGCACGTTATTTACGGTAATGCCATATTGTCCTACCTCTGTTGCCAGGGTTTTCGCCCAATTGGCTACTGCTGCGCGCACGGTGTTGGATACCCCAAGATTCGGCAGAGGCGCCTTCACGGAGGTGCTGATCACATTGATGATACGCCCGTAAGCGGCCTCACGCATGCCCGGTATGCAGGCAGTAGCGAGCAGGTGGTTGCTGATGAGGTGTTGTCGGAATGCGGCGATGAACTGATCGGGTTGTGCATCGGATACTTTACCGGATGCCGGTCCACCGGTATTGTTCACTAAAATATGCACCGGACTGTCCAATGTATTCAATAATGCGGCAACGGCATTTTGTACCTGCTCGGGTTCTGCAAAATCGGCGACGATGAACTGGTGTTGCAAACTGTTTGGGTTTGGCAGTGCCAGTAAAGTTTCCTGCAGCTTATCTGCATTTCGGGCTGCAAGTATCACCCGGGCCCCTGAGGCAGCCAATGCTATGGCGGTTGCGCGGCCTATACCCTGTGTGCTTCCGCTCACGAGGGCCGTGTATGATTGTAAGTTGATATGCATGATTCTGCGTAAATTTACCTCCATTGAGCACATAATTAAAATAAACTGAAAACTATGGCCATTGCAGCTCCGATCAACCTGAAAAAATGGATAGATGAAAACCGTCATTTGCTTAAGCCTCCGGTAGGAAATCAGCAGGTATACAAATTGAATGATGACTTTATCGTGATGGTAGTAGGTGGCCCGAATTCGCGCAAAGACTATCACTTTGAAGATGGGGAAGAATTGTTTTATCAGGTAGAGGGCGACATCACGGTATATATACAGGAGGATGGCAAACGCCGCGACATCCATATCAAGGAAGGTGAGATGTTTTTATTGCCGCCGCGTGTACCCCATAGTCCGAGTCGCCCGGCGAATACTGTCGGGTTGGTGATAGAAAGATACCGCACGGAAAAGGAGTTCGACAGCTGTATGTGGTTTTGTGAGCAGTGCAATAACAAATTGCATGAAGAGGTATTTCCATTGAAGGACATTGTCAACCAACTCCCACAGATCATGGGTGCCTTCTATGCCAATGTAGACTTACGCACCTGTAAGTCATGCGGCCATGTGATGGAACCGCCGAAATAAATACCATAGCACGCTGACCCCTTTTCGGGGCGCTGATTGTGCTGATTATCGCTGATGAAAATGTGATGTTGAATATGAGAGATAGCAATTATTTACACAGTCATCTGACTGATCAAATCATTCGGGCATTTTACAACGTCTACAATCATTTAGGGTTTGGCTTTTTGGAAAAAGTATATGAAAACGCTATGATTGTTGAGCTTGTAGAAATGGGTTTGAGTGTTGAACAACAAAAAAAGGTAGATGTATATTATAAAGACAACAATGTTGGTCATTATTTGAGCGACCTGATCGTTGAGAACAAAGTGATCATTGAAGTAAAG
>JAYRVB010000488.1:0-5119 GCA_041918775.1 Chitinophagales bacterium | reverse complement strand
GGCCTCGCCGCCCGGGATACCCTGCGCCTGGAGATGGGATTCTGCCTCTACGGCAATGATATCGACGACACCACAAGCCCACTGGAAGCGGGTTTGGGCTGGATCACCAAGCTCAAAGCCGCCAACAACGAGTTTGTGGGTAAAGACAAGATCGTTGCGGGTAAAGAAGCTGGTCTCACACGCAAACTCGTTGGATTTGAGATGATCGACCGCGGCATCCCACGCCACGATTATCCGATCGTAAACGCAGAAGGACGTGTCATCGGCAAGGTTACCAGCGGCACTCAGAGCCCGAGTTTGAACAAAGCAATAGGTTTGGGTTATGTAGAAAATGCCTATAGCGCCGTGGATTCCGAAATTTTTATAGATATTCGCCAGAAGCCCGTGAAAGCCAAGGTGGTGAAGATCCCGTTCCTACAATCATAAGGAACTGTTCAACCTTGCGACCGATATGACAAACACACAAGACAGCAGACCTATCATAGAAGTGTGCCTTACACCGGCACTCTGGTATCAGCACGACCCTAAGGATAAAAATGTGGTGGTGATCGATATCATTCGTGCCACCTCCACGATCTCATCCGCACTACACCACGGGGTGGCTAAAATGATCCCTGTGCAAACTGTAGAGGAGGCCAATAGTTATTTAGAGAAAGGGTATTTAGTGGCCGGAGAAAGAGATGGTATTAAGATCCCTCATTTCCATTTTGGCAATTCCCCATTCGAATTTATGGGCGATGATGTGAAGGGAAAAACCATCATTCACACCACCACCAATGGCACGCGTTGTGTCCTCATGAGTAAAGGCGCGCATAACATTGTTGCAGGCTCCTTTCTGAATCAGGAGGCCATATTTAATTGGATACGTCAGGAAAATAGAAATACCATTTTGTTCTGCGCAGGCTGGAAAGATCATTATGTAATGGATGATGCCCTCTTCGCAGGCGCCATCGTTCGCGAACTGGCCGACGATTTTCGTATCATCGACGATAGCACACTCAGTGCAAAGTTGTTATATCGCTACGTCCGTGAAAACATGCTCCGCACCATCAAACAAGCCACACACTTCAAACGCCTCCAACGCCTCGGCATCGAACAAGACATCAAATTCTGCATGAGCAATCCGCATTTCGATGTAGTACCGATCTTTGACGGCGAGGGATTTGTTAAAGGGTGAGTGGGTGAATGGGTCAGTGGGGTAATCGTGAATCGTCAGTCGTGAATCCTGAATGCCCTTGCATTTCTTCGCGTCTTTGCGTGCCCCCTTGCATTTCTCCGCCCCTCCGCCCCTCCGCGTGAAAATGGGTGAATGGTGAGTAGTGAGTGGTGAATGAATCGTGAAACGCGAGTGCCTTTGCATTTATTCGCGTCTTCGCGTCTTCGTCTCTTCGCGTGAAAAACCTGCATTTCTCCGCCTTCGAATCTTTAATCCTTCAACCCATCTTGATTTCTTATTCCCAAACTCTCCATCACCTGCGACCGATACATTTTACCTAATGGAATTTTTACATCCCCCAATTCAATCAGATTGCCATTGATCGCCTTGATGCGTGAAATGTTTACAATGTATGATTTGTGCACACGCATGAACATATCCGCAGGTAATTGTAACTCCATATTCTTCATGGTTTCCAATGTGATAATGCGTTTGCCCGCAGCATAAATGCTTACATATTCGCGTAAGCCTTCCACATGCGTAACATCGCTATAATTGATACGCACCTGTTTATAGTCCGACTTGACAAAAAAGTAATTCGCTTTTGATGGAAGTATTTCTTTGTCCTTTGTTTGTAGTCGCCTGAGGTCGACCCATTCCTGCGCTTTTCTGACAGCCTGCAAAAAACGATCGAGTGCGATAGGCTTCACTAAATAATCCACCACATCCAGTTGATAGCCTTCCAGCGCAAATTCAGCATACGCAGTAGTAAACACAACGGCCGGTTTGTTTTTCAGGATCTTGATCAATTCAATTCCGGTCAGATCAGGCATTTGAATATCCAGAAACAATATGTCTATGTGTTCCTGTTGCAGTATATGCAGTGCCTGCAATGCGTGTTGACATTTTCCTACAAGTTCCAGTCCCGGCACCTTTGACACATGGTCCTCCATCAGGCGCAATGCCAGTGATTCATCATCTACGATCAAACATTT
Source organism: Chitinophagales bacterium (assembly GCA_041918775.1). Taxonomy (GTDB): domain Bacteria; phylum Bacteroidota; class Bacteroidia; order Chitinophagales; family BACL12; genus UBA7236. Next base: position 2,968 of record JAYRVB010000488.1, on the reverse strand, counting down.
GTAGTGCATCACAATTGCAGGGTTAATTGTACTGTAAATGTATTATTTGCTTCAGTCACCAGCAGTGTATGTTTGTCGGGGTATACGATATCCAGCCTGCGTTGCACATTCTCCAGTCCAACACCACCAACGGCATCTTTTCTTGTTCTCTCCGGATTTACACTGTTTTTCAGAATGAACTCGATAACATCCGGGCGCACCTTCAATACGCCGTGAATATACCCACCGTTTTCATCCAGGGCGTTACCATGTTTGAACGCATTTTCAAAAAATGGGATCAGCATCAGCGGCGCTATGAGCACATGATCGGTAGCACCTTCCACTTTCCAGGTAATATGTTCACCCGGACCGTTTTTGAGTTGTTGCAAATGCAGATAATGGTCTATATAGGTAAGTTCTTTGTTTAAGGGTACCAAATGTGCATCGCTTTCGTACAGCATGTAGCGCATCAAGCCACTTAGTTGAAGGATGTGTGGTGCGGCAGCTTTACCTTCCAGATAGGCAAGGGTATAAATATTGTTGAGCGCATTAAAAAGAAAGTGTGGATTCACCTGTGTTTTCAGAAACCGCAATTCGGCTTCCAGTTTCAGCTTTTCATATTCCGTTGCGAGTTGTGTTTTCGAATACCAATCCTGAAACAGGCGCAAGGTGGTAGTGATGGCCAGCATCATAATTGAAGAGAATACGATGGTGGCATAATGTGCAAGGCTGTTTAACTCCAACGGATTGTATGCATTGAAAGCAAATCGCTGATCGAGCCAGGCGCGCAGGGGTGAGCTGATCACCAGCAACAACAATATACTCCCCGCATAGGCAGCAAATCGACGGCGGAATAACAGATTTGGCACAAGTAGTTGCAGGTTGATATACACCATAGGCGCCAGCACCAGTGCGGTGATCACATTGCGCAGAAAGGCCTGTTGAAAGGGAAGAAATCGCGCAAATATCAAGGTAAGTAACACGAGGTATCCGATCCAGAAGGCTACATGCAGCAGCCATAATTGTCTATACCGCGGTTGGTTCATCAGACAAACTTAAAACGAATACCCTTTGAAAAAGGCAATTATCTACGAAAGTCGAAAATTTATCTACCAACGCCGGTGTATCCCCGCAGTTTTCCGCTTGTATGTGAAATCGTGCGCATGATAGGGACAAACACCCAGCCTGTCGAAATAATTATTGCAGCTCGAAGCACAACTACATTTTTGCTTCATCAAACAATAACAACTATGAAAAAATTTCCCATTTTATCCATTGGCATTGCATTGAGCATCGCCATTACTTCATGCGACCGCACAGAAGACCCACTTGTATCTGACACAGATCCTTCATCTGCAAAATCCACAGCTGAGGCAACAAAGACCTTTGATGATGTAGCTGTTATGACTGAAGAGGCCGTGCTGAAAACACTGGAAGATCCGAACTATGATAGTTATACCTTCGGTAATTGTGTGATCGTTACCATCGATTCCATTAATACCAAGATCACCTTTGACCTGGGCGATGCAGGTTGTACCGGTTTAGATGGGATCTCACGCAAAGGCAAGATCATAGCCGATTATAATGGAGTGCCGAGAGAGGCAGGCTCTACCCTCAGTATCACCCTGCAAAACTTTTCTGTGGATGGCTATTCGGTATCCGGCAGCCTGACCTATAATGCAGTTACAGAAAATGAGGAGGGCGACATGGAATTGGTATATAGCGTATCTGATGGCGTATATACCGAACCGGATGGCGATGTGCTCACTTTTTCCTGCCTCCGCACTTTTACCTGGACAGAAGGCATGGCGTCAGAAAATTTGTATGACGACGTATTTACCACCTCTGGAGGATTTACAGCAAGTATCAATGGCGATATCTATACCGGTGAAACGGTTTCAGAAATCGTGTATGCGAGCACTTGTTGGGCAGAGGGTATTTACTATCCTGTTTCCGGAACCTGGGAGTTGATATTTCCTGATGGCATTTATCGCGCCATAGATTATGGAAACGGCGACTGCGATAAGACAGTAGTGATCACGATTGCTAACCGCGACTATACTTATCAATTACCATAAATGTACAACTGTGATTGAGGTTACACAATTCGATTTCGTTTCCCTGTGGGTTTTTTCGTTTTGTGGGCTGGCTCTGCGATATGCTTTGTTCGCGGGGCTGGCTTTTTTCTTATTGCAATGGTTTGCCCGCTTGCTGATTGTGCGCCACAAACTCAGGAAGGAGAAGGAGGATATGCAAACGATCATGAAGGATGTGTGTTGGTCAATTGTCACTTTTATCCTGTTCGGTGCAATGATAGCCGGACTGTTTATGTTGCATCGAGTGGGATATACCCGTTTGTATACAGACCTGAATGCCTATGGAATACTTTTTGCGCTATTTGGGGTGATCGTGCTTCTATTGGTGCACGATACCTATTTCTATTGGCTGCATCGTTTGCTCCACACCCCATGGTTGTTTCGCCATGTGCACTTACATCACCACCGTCCTTCACCGCCAACGCCGTTTACCAGTTTTGCATTTCATCCGATGGAGGCCATACTAGAGTTTGCGTTTATTGTGCCCATGGTGTTTATCATGCCTCTGCATCCGATCACCTTATTTGTATTTGCAAATATGATGACTGTCATGAATGTATGGGGACATCTTGGCTATGAATTGCTCCCTGAAAAGGTGATCCATGGAAAGATCGGTCGCTGGTTCAATTCCACCACCCACCATGATATGCACCATCGGTACAATCTTTGGAATTATGGATTGTATTTTAATTTTTGGGATCGCATTATGCACACAAACCATCCGAAGTATAGAAGATAGTTTTTTTCTCGCAAAGGCCTTTAGACCCTAAACAGGTCTTTTTCATCAAGAATGTTAGTTTTAAAGAAGGAAAGTGGGGTGAACTCTGCGAAGGCGTAGACTCAAGGTCTAATTCGCGTATTAGTCCCCACTCTCCATTCTGGTTGCAATAGGC